>JBPEWX010000155.1:0-2578 GCA_052032235.1 Ilumatobacter sp.
GTCGTGCGCCATCCGGTCGAGCCAGTAGTGGGTCAGTTCGACGCCCTGACGCCAGTTCTCGGTCTCGGCGAAGGTGACCGAGCCCGGGTTCGACGGAACGGCGAGGATGTCGTCGACCGCCTGGGCGCGGGTCAGAGGGGTCAGCGCCTGCACCCGCTCGGGGCGCGCGACGAACTCGGTGCGGCGCAGCAGGTGTTCGATCTGGGCGACGTCGGCCATGTGGCTCCCCGGGGTTCACAGGAGTTGTCGACGGCCGCCCGACCGTCCTTGAGGACGAGATGGACAGTTTGACGCAATCCTGAGGGGCGTCGCGCGCGGGGTTCGACGAAAACGACGACACCGCCCCGGCGGGACCGGGGCGGTGTCGGCTCAGTTCGTTCGACGTGGATGCGGCGCTCGGGCCGCGGGCATCACTTCTTGTCGCGACGGCCGTAGCGCTTGTTGAAGCGCTCGACGCGGCCACCACTGTCGACCAGCTTCTGCTTGCCGGTGTAGAAGGGGTGACACTCGTTGCACAGTTCGAGCAGCTGCTCGCCCGGCTTGGTCGACTTGGTCGTGAAGGTGTTGCCGCACGAGCACTTCACCGTGACGTCGGCGTACGTGGGGTGGATGTCGGTCTGCATGATGCGAACTCCTGAGAAATCGGACGGTTGAGCTTACCGGGGAGAAACCCGACGCGCTCCCGCCGCATTCCTCACCGGGTGAGGCGTCGTCAGGTCAGGGTCCGGTCGAGGAGGTCGACGAGCATGCGGGCGGTGGCGCCCCAGATGGTCTCGTCGTCGAGCTGGAAGAAGTGGAGGACGTGATCGGTCGGGCCGAGCTTCCAGCGTTCGCTGTGATACGTGTCGGGTCGGGTGAGCTCCGCGAGGGGAACCCACAGCACGCGATCGACCTCCATCGTCTGCCCCGTGAGTTCGGGTCGGGCGGGGAGATCGATCGTGGCGACCTTCGGCACGATGTAGCTGCGGCTGGCAACGGTGTTGAGGTGCGACAGCTCACCGCGGACCGCCACGCCCGACGGTTCGAGACCGACTTCCTCGTGCGCTTCGCGGAGCGCGGCCTGGGTCGGTGTCTCGCCAGGATCGATCCGGCCGCCGGGGAAGGAGATCTCGCCGCGGTGGTTCCGCATCTCCCACGATCGACGGGTGAGCAGCACTTCGGGCCCCTGTTCGCCGTCGGCGAGCGTGATCAACACCGCCGAGTGCTTGGCGCCGGCGAACGCCGGGAGCAGCGGTTCGTCGACTTCGGGCACGACGGACAGCACGCGATCGAGCGTGGTCGTCGCGCCGGGTTCCCATCGCGGGGCGGGCCCGTACTCCCAGTCGGTCGGTCGGGGAACGATCTGCTCGCCCCCGGCCCGGTAGCCGGGCAGCGTCACGTCAGCCGGCGGGCGTCCAGCCCGAGGCGATCAGCTCGTCGAGGACCTCGGGCAGACCAGCGGTCTTGAGGTTCGCGAGGACCTTGCCGGGCAGCTGTTCGCCTTGTTCGAACTCTTCCCAGGCATCACGGAGCTTCTGGAGGTCGGGGGCGGGGCGCTCGAACGACATGCCGACCAGCCTACGAGCGACGATCCGCCGATCGTGTGCCGGCTCGTTTGCGTTTCGTCCGGCATTTCCCTATCGTTCGAGAAATGTCGGACGTTCCCCCATCGCCGGACGGTCGCGCCGGCGTCCGCCGTGACTACGAGCTCGACGAGATGCTCGACCTCGACGAGCCGCAACAGCTCAAGGCACTCGGCGATCCGCTCCGGCTGCTGATCTGCGATCTGGTCCTCGAGCGAGCCATGTCGGTGACCGAGATCGCGGACCGTGTGGGCCGCCCCAAGGGTTCGGTCGCCTATCACGTCGACGTCCTCGTCGATGCCGGCCTGCTCCAGGTCGTCCGCACCCGGCAGGTGCGTGCGGTCGAGGAGCGGTTCTACGGTCGCACGGCACTGACGTTCATGATCGAGGGCACGCCGGGCGAGCTGGGGTTCATCCGCGACGTCGTGGCCGAGGTCGACGGCGACCGACTCCGAGAGATCGCCGCGGCCGGCAAGTCCGACGACGAAGGGTGGGGCACGGCGACGTACCGACACGCCCGGATCCCCCACGACCGGGTCGCCGAATACACGCGACGCCTGCACGAACTGTCGCTCGAGTTCGTGCAGGAGCCGCGCGACGGCGACGTCGAGTTCGGCCTGTACATCGCCCTGTTCCCCACGAACCGACCGATCGGACGCTCCTGATGACGACCACCCCGAACGCTCCGGCCTCGTCCGACGACGAGATGCCGGACGCAGCGCAGCCTGCCGAGACGCCGTCGAAGAAGCTGGGAGCCAGCTACTACAAGCTGTTCACCGGCACCGTCGTCTCGAACATGGGCGACGGCATCGGCACGATCGCCTATCCGTGGCTCGCATCGGCGGTCACCCGCAACCCGATCCTCGTGGCGTTCGTCGCCGTCGCCCAGCGGTTGCCGTGGCTGCTGTTCACCCTGCCGGCCGGCGTGATCACCGACCGGGTCGACCGTCGCAAGGCGATGATCTCGATGGACGTGATGCGCGGCGCCCTCACCCTCCTCGTCGCGTTCGCCGTGC
>JBPEWX010000156.1:0-3218 GCA_052032235.1 Ilumatobacter sp.
CAGCGGCATGAGCAGGAACTCGGTCGAGGTCGGGTGGGACGAGATCGACCGCTGATCGGGAAGCAGGTCGCTCCCCGATCAGCGGTCGGTCAGACGTGGCTGATCAGCCGTCGGCGAAAAGCAGGTTGTACTCGTCGAGGAGCGCCTGGGCGTCCTCCTGAGCGGCTGCCATCGCCTCGGCCGGGTCGTCACCGTTGACGAGGACCGACTCGATCGACTCGGTGATCACGTCACGGATGGCGACGAAGTTGCCGATCAGAGCGCCGGTGGTGGCCGGCGTGTCGGGCGACGCAGCGAGCTGCTCGCTGGCGATCCGCTGGTTCGGGTTCTCGTCGAAGTAGCCCTCGGCTTCGAGGTTCGACACGGCCGTCTCGGTGATCGGGATGTAGCCCGTGGTCTGGTGCCACGACGCAGCGTTCTCCGGGTTCGAGAGGAAGTTCACCCACGCGATGGCGCCGTCCTGGGTGGTCTCGTCGAGACCGTTGATGACCCAGTTGGTGGCGCCGCCGATGAGGGCGCCGCCGCCGGTGGCCTCACCGTTGCGGGGCAGGAACGCCGCCTCGACCTCGAAGCCGCCGTTGACGCCTTCGTCGGTGAGCGCGGTCGTGTCGGACGAGGAGTAGAGCAGGAACGGGACGTTCTGAGCGGCGAACAGGTCGTACGTGCCGCCCCAGTCGCGCTGGGTGCCGGTGTAGGTGTAGTAGCCCTGGTCGGCCATGCCCTTCCACCACGTGACGTAGTCGACCATCGCGTCGGAGTCGATGAAGACCTCGTCGGCGCGGCCCGAACGGCCGTTGTCGTTGTTGGCCAGCAGCTCGCCCTGGAGGGCGATGTCCTGCTCGACGAACCAGCTGTGGTTCGGCCAGGTGACGCACGAGTCGGTCGCCGCGTCGGACGCCATGAACGCCTCGCACGCCGCCTCGAGCTCCTGCCACGTGGCGGGGGTGCCCTCGACACCGGCGGCGTCGAGCAGGGTGCGGTTCAGGAACATGATCGCCGACGACGTGTTCCACGGCATCGAGGTGTACGAACCGTCGAGCTGGTAGTAGGTCGCAGCCGAAGCGACGACGTCGTCGAGCACGACGGGCACGCCGGCGACCTCGGTACGGCCGTCGATGATCGCCTCGAGGTCGGCGAAGACCGGCTCACCGTTGCCGGCGATGGCGTCGCGGGCTTCCTGCGTGGCAGCTTCGAAGAAGTGGACGACCGCCGGCGGCTCGCCCGAGTTGATCGCCTGGATGGCGGCGTCGAACGCGTCGTTGTAGCTGGCGAAGCCGGTGATCTCGACCGTGTAGCCGTCGACCTGCTCGTTGAACGCCGCAGCGACCTCGTTGGTCCAGTCGAGGCGGTAGTCCTCGAACGCGATCCACACCGGGATCACGGCGTCGTCGCCGGCCGCTTCCTCGTCGTCGGCCGGCTCGGTGGCGGGCTCGTCGTCGGACGCGGGCTCCTCGTCGGTGGCGGGCTCGTCGGCCGGCTCCTCGGTCGTCGACTCGTCGGCGTCCGAATCGTCGTCGTCGCCGCCGCAGGCGGCGAGTGCCACGGTCGCGGCGAGTGCAAGCGCCGCGAAGCGGCGGCTGCGTCGTTGTTCACGCATGGAAATCACTTTCGATGGGGGGTTCGGAATCGGTGGCCCGAGGGCGACCAGCGGGGGAACCTACGGGCCGCCACCACGCCGAGCCGTACCCGTCGCCAAGAGTTCACCCGTCGTTCCCCGCAGCGTCGGCGATCGATCACCGTCCGTCCAAGCGGAGCCGAACGGGCGCCCATCGGAGGCGCATCGGGCCGTCACCTAGCCTTCGGGCATGTCCGACCGCGAGCCCGTCGACCCATCCGACATCGATCTGCAATCGGTCGCCGAGTCGGAGATCCCGGAGGTTCGTCGGGAGGCGCGCGACTGGCTCGTCGCCAACAACACGTCCGACCAGCGATCGGTCGCGCTCATGTCGCTCGGCGTCCTCGTGTTCGCGATCATCCTGCAGTCGTGGTGGGCGGCTGTCCTGGCAGGCTGCATCGCGCTCGTGCTCCCGTTCCGTTGGGTGGCAGGCCCGTACTTCCGCAGTGGCGACCTGCGGCGCGGCATCCTGTGGGCGAACCTCGGCTCGTGGTATCTGCTCTTCCCGCTCGTCATCATCATTCCCGAGACGCTCCCGATCGCCATCCAGAACGTGATCGGCCCGGTGATCCTGGCGGCGACCTACCTCGAGCGGCGGTTCGTGAAGCAGCTGATCCCGGGCACGATCGCGATCGCCGTCGTCATCTCGCTGATCAGCTTCACGACCGACGGTGTCGGCCTCGACGAGGTCGCACCCGACGGGGTGTTCATCGGCGTGCTGGTCGCCTACATCGCCGCCAATCTGCTCATGGTGATGGGCGACATCCAGGAGCTGAACCTCGTCCATCTCCGCAGCCTCGACCGGGCCGTCAAGCAGAACCATGAACTCCGTCAGGCGGAGCGGGCGCTGCGCGACTCGCGACGACGACTCGTCGTTGCGGGCGACGAAGAGCGCGTGCGTGTCGAGCGTGACCTCCACGACGGCGCGCAGCAGCGACTCGTCTCGCTCTCGATGCAGCTCCGGCTCGCCGCCGACCTCGCCGCGGATGGCCAGCCGCCGTCGAGCGATGCGTTGATGGCGCTGCATCGATCGGCGAACGAAGCCGTCGACGAACTCCGCGACCTGGCTCAGGGGTTGTACCCGGCGCGGTTGAAGGAACTCGGTCTCGTGAGAGCCCTCCATTCGCTCGCTCGGCGGAGCCCGACGCCGATCGAGATCGACGACCGGACGAGCACGCTCCTCGACGAATCGACACAGGTCGCGCTGTACTTCGTCTGCGCGGAAGCGATCCAGAACGCCACGAAGCACGGCGGCGACGACGCCAAGGTCAGCGTCGTCCTCGCCGACGACGATGACGAACTCGTCGTGACCATCGTCGACGACGGTCCGGGCTTCGCTCCTGAACGACACGAGCAGTCCCGGGGGCTGCTCAACATGGCCGACCGGGTCGGCGCACTGGGCGGTGAGCTCGTCGTCGAGTCCGCCCCCGGACGCGGGACGGCGGTTCGCGCCCGCATCCCCCACGCCGAACTCTCCACCGTCGTGGCCTGACCGCCGTCCCGGACCTGGTCGCAGTCGTCGACGTGTGGCGGGTGACAAGATGTCGCCGAGCGAAGGAGACCCCCCGATGACCGACGACCAGTTCCCGAACGATCCGACCGA
>JBPEWX010000157.1:0-6891 GCA_052032235.1 Ilumatobacter sp.
TGGCCAGGGCGGCGTTGGTCGA
This sequence comes from Ilumatobacter sp., assembly GCA_052032235.1. Lineage (GTDB taxonomy): Bacteria > Actinomycetota > Acidimicrobiia > Acidimicrobiales > Ilumatobacteraceae > Ilumatobacter. The sequence goes on from JBPEWX010000157.1 coordinate 23, forward strand.
CCCGGCGGTGCTCGTGCTCGACGAGGCGACGTCGAGTCTCGACCCGGGCACCGAGGCGCTCGTCGAGCAGGCGTTCGAACGGCTCACCGACGGACGCACGACGATCGTCGTCGCCCACCGACTGAGTACCGTGCAGCGGGCCGACCGGATCGCGGTCGTGGAGCGTGGGCGTCTCGCCGAACTCGGCACCCACGCCGAGCTGGTCGAACTCGACGGCCACTACGCGCGCCTCGCCGCCGCCTGGACCGCCTCCCAACCCGTCTGACCAGCCGTCCACGTCTCGCCCGACGTTCAGGCGATACCGCCGTTCACGTAGATCGTCTGTGCGTTGATCCAGCGGGCGGAGGTGGCCAGATGGGCAACGGTTTCTGCGATGTCGTCGGGCCGGCCGAGCCGCTCGAGCGGGGGCATCGACGCCAGGCGTTCGATCGTGGCGTCATCCTTGCCGTCGAGGAAGAGCGGCGTCGCAGTCGGACCGGGTGCCACGCTGTTCACCGTGATGCCTCGTCCGCGGAGCTCCTTCGCCAGGATCGGTGTGAAGGCCTCGACTGCGGCCTTGCTGGCTGCGTAGGCCGAGTACGTCGGGAGCGCCATGCGGGTGACCGACGTGGAGAAGTTGATGATCGCCCCACCGGAGCGAACGTGGTGAGCTGCCAGCTTCGAGACCACGAATGCGCCGCGCACGTTGGTGCGGTGGATCCGATCGAAGCTGTCGATGCTGGTGTCCTGCAGCGTCGCGAGTTCCATGATCGCCGCAGTGTTCACGACGACATCGATGCCGCCGAACCGCCTGACGACCTCGTCGAACATCCCCGACATCTCGTCGGGGTCGGCGACGTCGCCCGCCACGGTCATCGCAGTGCCCCCGACCGCCTCGATCGCCGTCGTCACGGCCGAAGCCGCTGCTGCGTTGCCGTGGTAGTGAACCGCCACCGCGATGTCGTCGAAGGCAAGTCGTTCGGCGATCGCGCGGCCGATGCCGCCGCTCGCACCGGTGACGATCGCCACGCGATTGGGTGCAGTCGTTTCGTTGGTGTCGGGGGATGTCATGGGGGAATCCGATCTATGTGTACGCTACGTCCATATGTTCTATCACGGGAACGAAGCGTCGAGGGCGTGCCATGTCGGCGGTGGTGCCCGATGAGGGGGCGCCGACCTGCCGAGCAGGTGCGCACGGAGATTCTCGACGCGGCAGCCGACGTCCTGCTCGAGTCGGGCATGGCCGAGTTCACGATCGAGGGAGTCGCAGCCTGCTCCGGTGCCAGCAAGACGACGATCTACAAGTGGTGGCCGTCCAAGGGAGCGCTGGCGCTCGATGCCTACTTCGGGCGGGTCGAGGCGACACTCGAGTTCCCGGACACCGGCGACGTGCGTGCCGATCTCCACGCCCAGCTCACCGCCTTCGTTCGGTTACTCCGTGAGACGCCGGTCGGACGGGTGGTGGCTGAGCTGATCGGGCACGCTCAGGTCGACCCGGCGCTGCGAGCCGAGCTCCTCACCCGCTACTCGGGGCCCCGCCGGGCGCTGGCGGCGGCCCGACTGGAGTCAGCGCGCGACCGAGGGCAGATCCGGCCCGACGTCGATGTCCAGATCGTCATCGACCAGCTGTGGGGTGCGTGCTACCACCGGTGGCTCATCCCGAACGAACCGCTGTCGGACGTCGTCGTCGACGGGCTGATCGGCAACGTCTTCGATGGAATCGGCTGAGACGCCCCGTCGCCTTCCGTGGGTCCGCGGACGATCGAGCGGCGAGGAGGGCGTCGACGAGGGCGTCGACGTCGACGATCGTTTCGTTCCCGCTTCCAGGCCCCTCGCTGCATTCGAACGACGTGCGAATCGCAACGGTGCGGTCAGATCAGGGTGGCGGTGTGGCGGAGGGCCGGCAGGGTGGTGAGTGCGTCGAGGTCGGACTCGGTGACGCCGCGAAGGCGGAGCGTCGCCGGTTCGCCGGGGAGCAGGTGGACCAGTTGACGATCGACGGTCGCGTCGGGATGGACCCGCTCGGGGAAGATCGCCAGGTCGCGCACGACCACGTCGGACGTCACGGTCACGACCAGGTCGTCGCCGTCGTGTGACGCATCGAACGACAGGTTCGGTGTCGGCAGTGGCGCCTCGCGATCGAGGGCGAACCACCACCAGGCGCGTTCGTCGACATCGCCGACGGTCAGCACGTCGGAGCGGGCGCCGGCGGTCGGGGTGAGCGTGAACGAGGCGATGCCGTCGGGAGCGACGGCCAGTTCGACCGGCTCGCGCGACACGATGTCGCCCGTTGCCGAACGCCGCACCGCCTCGGTCGTGACGTGCCACGGCCGGTCGGTGTCGTTGATCGCGAACACGACCAGACGGTCGCCACGCGGCTGCACGGTGAGGAGGCGGGGCCGGTAGGCGTCGCGCAGTGCGTACCACGCCGGCTTGCGGCGGGTCCGCGAGTCGATCACCGCCCAGCTCGTGACGGGCCAACAGTCGTTGAGCTGCCACCACACGGTGCCCATGCAGTACGGCTTGAGGGACCGGAAGTGCTCGACGCCGGTCCGGATCGCCCGCGCCTGGACCACCTGCGCGGCGTAGCAGAACGCGTCGAAGTCGTCGATCGTGCCGAAGCGCGGTTCGATGCCACGGTCGAGCTTGAGGTCGCCGTCGGCCGCCTTCTGATGGGTGAACCACGCATCGGACGAGCGGTTCAGCTCACCCGACTCGCTATACTCCTCGCGGGTGCGCACCGACGGCGGCGCCTGCCAGCCGAACTCCGAGGCGAAGCGAGGCGTCCGGTCGCGGTACCGCACGAGGTCGATCTGGTTCCAGACGTCCCAGACGTGCACGCACCCGTGCGCGTCGGCGTTCGGGGCGACGTCGGTCGAACCCGAGAACGGGCTGCCCGGCCAGTACGGGCGGCCGGGATCGAGTTCGGCACAGACCGACGGGAGGAGCCCGTGGTAGAAGCCGTCGCCCCACGGTCGCCCGTCGAGCACCTCCTGCCACGCCCAGTCCCAGTAGCCCCAGATGTTCTCGTTGTTGCCGTTCCAGATCGCGAGCGACGCGTGGTGCATGAGTCGGGACACGTTGTCGCGGGCCTCGGCCTCGACCTCGTCGGCGAGGAGGTGCTCTGGATAGGCGGCGCAGGCGAAGAGGAAGTCCTGCCACACGAGCACGCCGAGTTCGTCGCATGCCGCGTAGAAGGCGTCGTCTTCGTAGATGCCGCCACCCCACACCCGGAGGAGATCGACGTTGGCGTCGATCGCCTGCTCGATCCGTTCGCGGTAGCGGTCGGCGCCGATGCGAGCCACGAAGATGTCGTCGGGGATCCAGTTGACGCCGTGCACGAACATCGGTCGCCCGTTCACGATGAAGCGGAACGTCGAGCCGGTCGCGTCGGGGGCGGTGTCGAGTTCGACGGTGCGGAACCCGACACGGAGCGAGCGCTCGTCGACGACCTCGCCGCCTTGGGCGAGCCGCACGTCGAGGCGGTACAGCGGCTGATCGCCGAGGGAATGCGGCCACCAGCGCCGGACCACGCCGGCGTCGAGCCCGATCCGGACACGGTCGCCGGCGAAGGCGACCTCGTTGCGGCCGATCTCGTCGCCGTCGGGATCGAACAGCACGACCGTGGCGGTCGCCCCGCCGCTCGTCGAGACGTCGAGCTCCACGTCGAGGCTGCCTCGATCGTCGGCGTCGACCGAGACGTGCGGGCGGACGTCGCCGAGGCGTGCGGCCGACCAGGCGTCGAGGCGGACGGGTCGCCACATGCCGGCGTCGGTGAGCCACGGGCCCCAGTCCCAGCCCCAGCTGCAAGCCATCTTGCGGAGGTAGTTGAAGGGTCGGCCGAAGTTGGCGGTCGGCCAGACGCCCTCACGTTCCCGTCGACGTTCGGCTTCTTCGGTCGCCGACCGGACGACGACGTCGAGGGTGTTGGTCCCGAGTCGGACGACCGACCGGACGTCGAAGCGATGGCGGCGGTGCATGTTCTCGGTCGTCGCCACCTCGATGCCGTTGACGCTGATCTCGGCCAACGTGTCGAGGCCGTCGAAACAGAGTTCCAGATGATCGTGGGCCAGCTGATCGTGGCCGACGGAGAACTCGAGATGGAACCGCCAGTCGCACGCTGCCACCCAGGCGACCGCCGCCTCGTTGGTGCTCCGGAACGGATCGGGGATCGCCCCGGCGCGCAGCAGATCGGTGAACACGCCGCCCGGGACGTCGGCGGGGAGCGGTTCGAGCGTCGGCGCATCCTCGGCCCGCCGATGCTGATGGAGGGTCCACCCGTCGTGGAGGTGGACCGAGACGGGCGCGGTCACCGTTCGACGCGGTCGCCGGTGGTGCCGTCGAACACGTGGAGGTGGCGACCGTCGACCGTGAGGTGCACCGTGTCGCCGGCGTCGACCACGACCGTGTCGTCGCGGACGTTGACGATCAACCGGTGTGTCGAGCCGTCGTCGTCGACGTCCTCGTTGCCCTCCGGCTGGAACAGCTGCATGTCGTCGACCTCGACGTGGAGGATCTGTTCGGATCCGAGATGTTCGACCAGCCGGACGCGAGCCGGGAGGCCCTGCTCGGCCGAGGTGAGCGACAGGTGCTCCGGTCGGACCCCGAGCACGAACTCGCCGTGACCGGCGAGATCGGCGATCGCGGCGAGGTCGGGGGAGAGTGCCGTGATGTCGGCAGCGCCCGAGGCAGCGAGGATCTGGTCGTCGGAGCGTCGAATCGTGGCGTCGATGCGGTTCATCGGCGGCGAGCCGATGAACCCGGCGACGAACACGTTCGCCGGCTTGTTGTACAGCTCGGTGGGGCTGGCGACCTGTTGGAGCACGCCGAGGTTCATCACGGCGACCCGGTCGCCCATCGTCATGGCTTCCACCTGATCGTGGGTGACGTAGAACATCGTGGCGTTCAGCTTGCGTTGGAGTTCGGACACCTCGGCACGCATCTGGACGCGGAGCTTGGCGTCGAGGTTCGAGAGCGGCTCGTCCATGAGGAAGACCTCGGGCTGGCGCACCATGGCGCGGCCCATGGCGACGCGCTGACGCTGGCCGCCGGACAGCATGCGCGGCTTGCGGTCGAGCAACTCGGTGAGGCGCAGCGTCGACGCGACGTCACGGACGCGCTGGTCGCGTTCGGCCTTGTCCATCCCGGCGACCTTGAGCGGGTAGGCCAGGTTCCCGGCGACGGTGAGGTGCGGATAGAGCGCATAGCTCTGGAACACCATGGCGATGTTGCGCTTGCGGGCCTCGACGCCGTTGACGCAGCGATCACCGATCCAGATCTTGCCCTCGCTGATGTCTTCGAGTCCGGCGAGCATGCGCAGGGTCGTCGACTTGCCGCACCCCGACGGCCCGACGACGACGAGGAGTTCGCCGTCGGCGACGTCGAGGTCGAGGTCGGTGACGGCCTCGAAGCCGTTCGGGTAGCGCTTGACGACGTTCTCGAATCGTACGGTTGCCATGAGTTGTCCCCCAGGTGTTCGGTGTTCAGTCGGTGGGCAGCGATCCGGATCGGATGAGGTCGGCGTACCAGAGCGCGCTGCGCTTCGGTCGTCGCTCGAGCGTGTCGGGGTCGACTTCGACGATGCCGAACTTCGGTCCGTAGCCCCATGCCCATTCGAAGTTGTCGAGCAGCGACCAGGCGAAGTAGCCCTCGACCGGCACGCCGTGCTCGATCGCGCCGGCGACCTGTTCGAGGTGGCCGCGCAGGTAGGCGATGCGGTCGTGGTCGGCGACGCGGCCGTCGGCGTCGCGTTCGGTGTCGGGCATCGCTGCGCCGTTCTCGGTGATGAACAACTTCGGGAAGTCGTACTCGTCGTCGAGGAACCGCAGCAGGTCGCCGAGCGCCGGTGGGTGGATCTCCCAGCCCATCGCGGTCTCGTCGCCGCGATCGCCTCGTTCGCCGTCGATGGCCGCCACGAACTTGCGGGTGTAGAAGTTGATGCCGAAGAAGTCGACCGGTCGTGCGATGAGATCGAGATCGCCCGGCAGGACCTCGGCTTGGTCCCAGCCGAGGCGCTCGGTGGTGAAGGCCGGGTAGCCGCGGCCGGCGAGCGGGTCGGAGTACCACCGGTTCTCGAACTCGTTCACGACCTGTTGGCGTTCGCGGGCGAACGGTGAGTCGCCGACCGGTGTGACCGGCGTGAAGTTGATGACGATGCCGACCTCGTGCGTCGGTTCGATCTCCTTGATCGCCTGCAGGGCCATGCCGTGAGCGAGCAGGACGTGGTGGCTCGCGGCGAGCGCCTCGCCGAGGTCGCGGTGCCCCGGCGCGTGCTCGCCGGTGAGGTACCCGAGATTGGCGATCACGAACGGTTCGTTGATCGTCGTCCACCGGCTCACGCGGTCGCCCAGTCGTCGAACGGTGGCAGCGGCGTAGTCGGCGAATGCCTCGGCGGTGGCCCGGTTCGTCCAGCCGCCCTGGTCTTGCAGGACCTGTGGGAGATCCCAGTGGTAGAGCGTCGGATAGGGCGTGATGCCGGCGGCGAGCAGCTCGTCGACGAGACGGTCGTAGAAGTCGAGCCCGGCGGCGTTGACCTCGCCGGTGCCGCCCGGGACGACGCGAGGCCAGGAGATCGAGAAGCGATACGCGGTCAGGCCCAGATCGGCCATCAGGGCGACGTCGTCCGCGACGCGGTGGTAGTGGTCGCAGGCCAGGGTGCCGTCGGTGCCGTCGGCGATCTTGCCGGGGGTGGCGCAGAAGCGGTCCCAGATGCTCTCGCTCTTGCCGTCGGCGCTCGACGCGCCCTCGATCTGGAACGACGACGTCGCCGCGCCCCAGACGAAGTCGGTCGGGAACGTGCGCGTGGTGGTCGAACTGGAAGCGCTTTCAGTCACGGGAGCAACGGGAGGCACGAGATGGATTTCCTTCGGGTCATCGGTCACAGTGGATCG
>JBPEWX010000158.1:0-3402 GCA_052032235.1 Ilumatobacter sp.
CCGGTTCGCGATCGTCGAACGAGGTGATCTCGTCGAACGCTGCGCCGTCGAGGTAGGTCTCGATGTCGTCGGTCGCTGCGATCCCGATGAAGATCTCGTCGGTCACCCGGCCCCCGCTGGCCTCCAGCCGGATGTCGGGGTCGAGCCAGTCGAGGACCCACGGCCAGTCCTCGTCGTCGGCGGCGGCATCCCACAGGTCGACCGCGGCGACGGCGACACCATCGGAGTCGACACGATCGAGGGTGACGTCGAAGTAGCCGTCGTCGGCCACACCGTGCGCGACCGTGATCGCGATGCCACCGGCGAGCATGCCGAGGGCCGGGAGCAGCGCCAGACAGCCGATCACCAGGGCAGCGACGTGGCCGGCGGACCGCTCGCGACCTCGACTCGGCGGGTCGGCCGGTGCGAACGCCGTGGGCGCGCCCCGGCTCGGCGGGGGCGGGACCGCGTCGTCGGCCACCGGTGGGGGGAGCGGTTCGGTTCGGGGCTCGGTCGCGTTCGTCATGCCTCCATCGTCCTCCTCGCCGGACGTCGTGGGAACCTGGCCGTTGGGACCATTTTCGGTGGGGATAACCCCACCGATCGGATGATCGGGTTCGGGGCGGCCGGGTGGCATACGATGACCGAGCGTCGCTCCACCCGCGCGTTGCGTAGCCATGACTCACCCGGACCTGCTCTCCTCGATTCCGTATCTCGTGGTTCGAGACGACGCGGTCGTCGAATACGGCCCCGATCTGGCCCGTGAGCTGGGCGTCGACCCGTCCCCGCTGCTCGGACCGCTCGACTCGATCGGGCAACGCCTCGACGACGTCGGGTTCGCCGACGTGATCGCCGGCCGGGACGAGCTCCGCGTTCGTCTGGGCGCTCGTCTCGCCGACCGGCCGGTACGCCTGCGGTACCTCGGCGCCGACGCCGGGGCGACCTACGTCGAGGTCCGGTCGCTCGTCGACGAGTTCCGGCTCGAGGCGTTGTTGCGGCGGTCGAACTTCGGTCACATGCTGCTGTCTCCGTCGGTCGAGTTGTTGTGGTCGATCACCTCCAACGATCTCGCCGACGTGTTCCCCGGCGACGATCCGATGAACTGGGTCGAGCTGATGGACCCCGACGACATGGAGACGCTCGGCCGCGCGATCGCCGAGGTGGGCGCCGACCCCAACCTGCGCCGGAGTGTGTCGCACCGCCTGAACGCCGACCGGACCTACACGATCACCGACACCGTCGAGTCGGCCGTGCACGACCCCGACCTTCGGGGCGTGCTGGTTCGCAGCCGACTCGAGGAGAGCGCCGACGTCGTCGACGGTGACGCCGCCTCGGCGTACGCCGGGGTCACCGTCTCCGACCACATGCCGATCGGCGTCATCATCGCGTCCGACCAGGGCCGGGTCCTCCACCGCAACGCGGCCGCCGGCTCGTACGTCGGGGCACGGACGGGGCAGCTGGTCGTGCCGCACGGCGACGAACCGGGCCTGTTCGAAGGGCTCGGCGCCGACCACGTCGCGAAGTTCGCGGCCGTGTTCGCGGCGGCGACTGCAGGCACAGCCGGCCACTGCACGCTCGTCTCACCGACCGATCACCGTCGATGGTTGCGCCTGTCGGTGTCACCGGCGGCGGCATCGACGGTCGTCATCACGATCGAGGACCACACCGAGCTCGCCGAGACCGAACGAGCGCTGCGTGCGTCGAACCGTCTGCTCGAGGCGCTCGACGCCCATTCCGAAGATCTCGTCCTGGTGTTCGACGCCGTGGGCAGCAGCCACTACGTGAGCTCTGCGGTCGCCCGGCACCTCGGCGACGGGGTCGAGATCGAGTCGCTCGACGATCTGCTCCCGTTCGTCCATCCGACCGACCGTCACACCGTCGACGAACTGTGGCGTCGCATCCGGTCCCAGCCGTCGAGTTCGTCGTCGACCGAGTTCCGCCTCACCGACGGCGACGAAGGCAACGGACGCTGGCACCACATCACGATCACCAACCTGATCGACGATCCCGACGTCGGCGGCGTCGTCGTCACGATGCGCGACGTCCACGAGCGCCACCTCGTCGAGCGCGAACTCCGCTTCAAGGCGACGCACGATGCGCTCACCACACTGCCCGACCGGGCGGCGTTGCTGTCGCGTCTCGAAGCGCTGTTGCGCAAGGGTGAGCACGACGGTTGGCGAACGGCGATCGTGTTCTGCGACGTCGACCGCTTCAAGCTGATCAACGACAGCGCCGGCCACCGGGTCGGCGACCGAGTCCTCACCGAGGTCGCCAACCGCCTCCGGAGCGCCCTCCGATCGAGCGACTTCGTCGGCCGTTTCGGTGGTGACGAGTTCGTGGTGGTCGCGCCCAACGTCGAAGACGACGATCATGCGGTGTCGCTCGCGCAGCGGATCTACGACGCGGTGGTCGGACCGGTTCGCGAGGAAGGCGTCGACGTCGACGTGACGCTGAGCATGGGCGTCGCCGTCAGCGATCGCGAGTGCGCCACCGCGGCCGGGCTACTGCACCGCTCCGACCTGGCGATGTACGAGTCGAAGCGGCTCGGTCGGGCCCGGATCACGCTCTACCACCCCGAGCTCGACCTGGGCGGCGACGGTGCGGGTGCGCTCCGCGCCGACCTGCGCGCGGCGATCGACGATGAGCAGTTCTCGATCTACTACCAGCCGATCGTGTCGCTGGTCGACGGTCTCGAGTCGGGCCACGAGAGTCTCGCCCGATGGGAGCACCCCGACCACGGTCTCGTCGGTGCCGGACGCTTCATCGCCGTCGCCGAGAGCGCCGGCATGACGACCGCGCTCGGCGACGAGCTGGTCCGGCTGGCGTGCCGCAACGCTCGCGGCGCGCTCCGCGGCGGCGGCTCCTTCGTCTCGATCAACCTGTCGTCGGCGCAGCTCAGCCATCGCGATGCCGCCGCGTCGTTGCTCGACCAGGTGCTGCTCAACGGCGTCGACCCGCACTCGATCGTGATCGAGCTGACGGAAGCAGCCTTCGCCCAGGGCCCGACCGTCCAGGCGAACCTCGAGATGTTCCGCGCCGCCGGCGTGCGGATCTTCCTCGACGACTTCGGGGTCGGCTACTCGTCGCTGAGTCACCTCCACCACTTCCCGGTCGACGGCATCAAGATCGACACCTCGATCATCAACCCGACGGTCGACGTCGATCTCGTCCGGTTGATCGTCGGTGTGGCCCGCACGCTCGGGATCCGGACCGTGGCGGAGGGTGTCGAGCGCCAAGAGCAGCTCGACACCGTGCGCGACGAAGGGGTCGACTACGCACAGGGATACCTGCTCGGTCGCCCCGAACCCGCCCCGTCCACCATCGCACGAATCGACTGATGCCCACATCCTCCACCCCCTCGTCACACGGCGAGTTCGCCCTGCCCACCGACGACGAACTCGACCGTTGGCGCAACATCGCCGA
>JBPEWX010000159.1:0-4628 GCA_052032235.1 Ilumatobacter sp.
GACCCTGGACGCCGAGCACCCAAGACCTGGCGACGAAACGTATCCGACCCCTGAATCACATGCCGGGTTGCTTGGCGATCTCGGTGAGGAACTCGTCGTTGGTCCGGAACGTCTTGAGACGGTCGACGAGCAGCTCGAGGCCGGGGGCGGCGTTGCCGTCGGCGGCGAGTCCGCTCAGCACACGGCGGAGCTTCCAGACCATCTGGAGCTGCTTGCGGTCGAACAGCAACTCTTCGTGACGGGTCGACGACGCATCGACGTCGATCGCCGGGTAGATCCGGCGCTCGGCGAGCTTGCGATCGAGGCGCAGCTCCATGTTGCCCGTGCCCTTGAATTCTTCGAACACGGCTTCGTCCATGCGGCTGTTCGTCTCGACCAGCGCCGTGGCGAGGATGGTGAGCGAGCCACCCTCCTCGACGTTGCGGGCCGCACCGAAGAACCGCTTCGGCGGGTAGAGCGCACCGGCGTCGATACCACCCGAGAGGATGCGGCCGCTCGCCGGAGCGGCGAGGTTGTACGCACGTGACAGGCGGGTGATGCCGTCGAGGATGATGACGACGTCCTCGCCGTACTCGACCATGCGCTTGGCCTTCTCGATCGCCATCTCGGCGATCTGGGTGTGCTGATCGCTCGGCTTGTCGAACGTCGAGGCGATGACTTCGCCGCGCACGCTGCGCTTGAACTCGGTGACTTCCTCCGGTCGCTCGTCGATCAGGAGCACGATCGTCTTGCACTCGGGGTTGTTCTTCTCGATCGAGGCGACGATCGTCTTCATCACCGTGGTCTTGCCGGCCTTCGGCGGCGACACGATGAGGCCGCGCTGGCCCTTGCCGATCGGCGACACCAGATCGATGATCCGGGCCGTCATGTTGGTCGGGTCGGACGGATCTTCGAGGCGGAGCTTCGAGTCGGGGAACAGCGCCGTCAGGTCTTCGAACCGAGCCCGCTTCTTGGCCTGCTCGGGCGGGCGGCCGTTGACCGACTGGATCTCGAGCATCGCCGGGTTCTTCTCGTTGCGTCCGGCCGGTCGCGACATGCCGACGACGTGGTCGCCCTTGCGCAGACCGTACTGGCGGCTCAGCTTGACGGGGATGTACGAGTCGCTCTTGCTGGCGAGGTAGTTGTTGACCCGCAGGAAGCCGTAGCCCTCGTCGCGCATGTCGAGGTAGCCCTCGACCTTGACCGGCTCGTTGCTGGCGGGCGTGTTGTCGTCGTCGCCGTCGAGCAGATCGCGGTCTTCGCCCTGGGGCCCGTCCTGGCCACCGCGGCCCTTGCGCCGACGACGGCGGCGCTTGCTGCGCCCGCCGCCTTCGCCGTCGTTGTTGCCCTGCTGGTTGTTCTGGTTGTTGTTCTGGCGGTTCTTGTTGCCGCCGTCGTTCTTGTTCTGGCCGCCCTGGTTGCCGTCACCTTTCGACTGCTGGTCGTTCTTCTGACCGCCGTCGTTGCTGTTCTGGCCGCCCTGGTTGCCGTCACCTTTCGACTGCCGGTCGTTGCTGCGACCGCCGCCGTTCTTGTTCTGGCCACCCTGATCGGCGTCACCCTTGGCGGGCGGCTCGGCCTGCTCGCCGCCGGCAGAGCGTTCGCCTTGCTTCGCCTCGGCGGGTTCGTCGGAACCGCCGTCGAGGTCGAGGGCGAGCTCCCATTCGGCTTTGGGCTCGTCGGCGGGCTCGGCGGGAGCGTCGGCCTTCGGGGCCTCCTTCGCCGTGTCGGCCGGGGCTGTCGCGGCCGGCGCAGTACCGCCGGTCTTGCTGAGGATCTCGTCGATGAGGTCGGCCTTCTTGGTGCGGCTGTTGGCCTTCACGCCGAGTGCTTCGGCGATGGCGATCAGCTGGGCCTTGTCCTTCGACTTGAGGACGGATTGTTCGAGCGCCTGTGCGGTCACGGTGACGACTTTCTCTCGAGGCGGTCCCTGGAGGGGCTGGGGTACAGGGAGCGACCGACGCTGGTGGGACGTCGGCCCGACCACCGGCGCGAAGACCGGCGGACGTGTTCAGGAACACACGGTGTTGTGATCGAGGAGCATCGCTCGGTGTTCACATCGACGAGCGTCGCTGCAGCACACCTGGTGAGGGAGCCCCGGCCGATCCCAACCGGACCGGGTGCCGCCCGGGGAGGCCCTGGGCAACGACCACTCTAACCGGCACTCGACACCGGACGCAATCACCTCGGCGAACACGTGTCCGGATGCTGGGACGGACGCCGACGCGGCGGATGTCGTTCAGCCGGCTCGCGACACGGACCGCACGAACCCTTGCACGGTGTGCAGATCGTTCGGCAAGGTCTGGGTGCGCTCGGGGCGGTCGAACAAGTCGGCCAGATGGGCGGGCAGCGCCGGGCGGAGCCCGGTGGCCCGTTCGACGGCGTCCGGGAACTTGGCCGGATGCGCCGTGGCGAGACTCACCACGGGTCGATCGCCGGCGAGCGCACGCGCGGCAGCGGTGCCGGTCGCCGTGTGCGGGTCGACGAGCATGCCGGTGTCGGCGTGGACGCGGGCGATCTCGGCGAGCGTTGCCTCGTCGTCGTATCGCGCCGCCCGGAACGTGCCGTCGATGAACGCGGCCCGCTGATCGGCCTCGACGTCGAGTCGCCCGCTCGAGCGGAAACGGCCGAGCTGCTCGGCGGTCAGGCCGCCGTCACGACCGTTCATCTCGAACAGCAACCGTTCGAAGTTCGACGACACCTGGATGTCCATGCTCGGGCTGAGCGTCGGGACGACGTCGCGCGTCGTCATGTCGGCGTCGTTGACGAATCGGGTGAGGATGTCGTTCGAGTTCGAGGCGACGATGAAGTCGGCGATCGGTGCGCCCATGCGTCGGGCGATCCAGCCGGCGAGCACATTGCCGAAGTTGCCGGTCGGAACGCAGAACGTCGACGTGCCGTCGAGGGCTCGTGACGCCGTCACGTAGTAGACGACCTGCGCCATCACGCGCGCCCAGTTGATCGAGTTCACCGCCGACAGGCGCATCTCGTCGCGGAAGGCGGCGTCGTTGAACATCGCCTTCACCAGGTCTTGGCAGTCGTCGAAGTTGCCGTCGATCGCGATCGCGTGTGCGTTCGGGGCGTCGACGGTGGTCATCTGGCGCCGCTGGACCTCGCTCGTCCGCCCGGCCGGGTAGAGGATGACGATGTCGACGTTGTCGCACCCCTTCACCCCGTCGATCGCGGCCGACCCGGTGTCGCCGCTCGTGGCGCCGACGATCGTCAGCCGCTCGCCGCGTTCGGCCAGCGCGTGGTCGAACATCCGACCCACGAGTTGGAGGGCGACGTCTTTGAAGGCGAGCGTCGGCCCGTGGAACAACTCGAGCAGCCACTGCCGGTCGTCGATCTGGACCAGTGGACAGGTGGCCGCGTGGCGGAAGGTGCCGTAGGCATCGGTGCACAACTCCCGGAGTTCGTCGGTGGTGATGTCGTCGCCGACGAACGTCTCGATCACCGCGACGGCCGTGTCGACGTACGAGGTCGCCGACGTCAGGTCGGGCAGGTCGGGCCACCGTTCGGGGACGTAGAGGCCACCGTCGTTGGCGAGTCCCGCCAGCAGGACGTCGGTGAATGCCAGTTCCGGCGCGTCACCGCGCGTCGACACGAACCGCACGTCAGCTCCCGATCACCCGGATGAAGCCACCGACCTTGAGCACGGCGTCGAGGTCGCGGAGTCGGCGGACCGTCGCCTGCACGTCGGCTTCTCGTGCCGTGTGCGTGATGAAGACGAGACGGGCGTCCGGGCCGATGCCTTCCTGCTCGGCGGCACGGATGCTCACGCCGTTGTCGGCGAACGCACCGGTCACGGCGTGGAGGACGCCGGGTTCGTCGGAGACGTCGAGACTGATGAGGTACTCGGCACTGGTCTCGTCGATCCCCATGATCGTCGCCCGACCGAACGAGCCGAGCGTCGCATGGGTGCCCTTGCTGAGGTTGACCGCGGCGTCGATGACGTCGCCGAGCACGGCCGACGCCGTCGGGGCACCGCCGGCTCCGCGGCCGTAGAACATCAGCTGTCCGACGGCGTCGCCCTCGACGAACACGGCGTTGAAGCTCTCGCGAACGCTGGCGAGCGGGTGGTGTTTGGGCACCATCGCAGGATGGACGCGCACGGCGACGGCGCCCGACTCGGTGTCCTGCTCGACGATGCCGAGCAGCTTCACGACGTAGCCGAGCCGTGAGGCGACACCGATGTCGGCGGCGGTGATCGCGCTGATGCCCTCGTGGTAGACGTCGCCGGCAACCACCCGCGACCCGTACGCGATCGAGGCGATGATCGCTGCCTTCGCGCCGGCGTCGTATCCCTCGACGTCGGCGGTCGGGTCACGCTCGGCGTACCCCAGCTCCTGCGCCTCGGCGAGCGCCGTCGAGTACTCGGCGCCCTCCTCGGTCATCTTGGTCAGGATGAAGTTCGTCGTGCCGTTGAGGATGCCCATCACCCGCGTGACGGGCTCGCCGCGCAAGCTCTCACGGAGGGGTCGGATGAGCGGGATGCCGCCGGCCACCGCGGCCTCGAACAAGAGGTCGACGCCCGACTCGTCGGCGATGGCGAACAGCTCGTGTCCGACGTTGGCGAGCAACTCCTTGTTGCCGGTGACGACCGGCTTCCCGGCGCGCAACGCTGCGGTGATGAGCTCGCGAGCCGGTTC
>JBPEWX010000016.1:0-12083 GCA_052032235.1 Ilumatobacter sp.
CGGTCGCGGACGGGTGGCGAAGTACTCGTCGCTCTCGGCGGCGTCGACGCGGACGACCTGGCCACGCACCCGCACCTGACGATGGAGTTCGAGCCAGCCGAAGGTGGCGGCGGCGAACGGGTTCGTCTCGAGCTGCCGGCTCTTGGCGGACTCGTAGTTCGTGTAGAAGGTCAGCCCACGCTCGTCGGCACCGCGCACGAGCACGATCCGGCTGTCGGGGGCGTGGCGGACGTCGACGGTCGCGAGCGTCATCGCGTTGGGCTCCACCAGACCCGCCTGCAGCGCGTCGTTGTGCCAGCGTCGCCACTGCTCCATCGGATCGTCGGCGACGTCGGCGACGTCGAGGCCGTCGGTCTCGTACTGGACTCGACGGTCGCGGATCGGGTCGCCGCTCATCTCAACCCGCTGCGATCGTCTCGATGCCACGCATGTAGGGCCGCAGCACATCGGGGACCGTGACCGACCCGTCGGGATTGCGGTAGTTCTCGACGATCGCCGCCCACACCCGCGGTACGGCGAGGGCCGAGCCGTTCAAGGTGTGCACGAACTCGGTGCCCTTGACCGGCTTGCCGTCGGCGTCGATCGGCCGGTACCGGATGTTGGCGCGGCGGGCCTGGTAATCGCTGAACCAGCTGACCGACGACACCTCGAGCCACGAGTCGGCACCGGGAGCGAAGACCTCGATGTCGAAGCTCCGGTGATGACTCTGCCCCATGTCGCCCGTGCAGATCTCGATGATGCGGTAGGGCAACCCGAGCGCGGCGACGAGTGACTCGGCCCGGCCGACCATGTCGTCGAGGAGGTCGGGTGCCTGATCGGGCGTCGACAGCGCCAGGATCTCGACCTTGTCGAACTCGTGCGAGCGGAGCATGCCGCGTGTGTCGCGACCGGCCGACCCGGCCTCTCGGCGGTAGCAGGGCGTGTACGCCATGAAGCGGTACGGCAGTTCGGCCTGGTCGACGATCTCGCCGGCGTAGATCGACGTGAGGGGCACCTCGGCGGTCGGGATACACCACAGATCGTCGCGCTCGATCGCGAACGCGTCGTCGGCGAACTTCGGGAGCTGGCCGGTGGCGGTGAGGGTCGCCGACGAGACCAGCGTCGGGGGCCGGATCTCCTCGTGGGCGTCCGCCATGCGGTCGAGGGCGAACTGGCAGAGCGCCCGAGCCAGGGTGGCTCCCGGGCCGCGCTGCATCGTCCACATCGACTGGGCGATCTTGGTGGCCCGCTCGTTGTCGAGGATGCCGAGTTCGGTGGCCGTCTCCCAGTGGGGAACCCGCTGGTGCTCCGCGAACTCGTCGGGGAGGAACGGCCCCTTCACGATCGGGTTGTCGTCGTCGGTCTCGCCGTCGGGCGCGCCGGCGAACGGCAGGTTCGGGATGACGAGCAACTCGTCGCGGAGCCGGCCCGCGACCTCGTCGTGTTCGACGTCGAGTTCCTTCTCACGCTGGCCGAGCTCACGACTGCGGGCCTGGACGGCCTCGGCTTCGTCGACGTTGCCGTCACGGCGCAACATGCCGACCTGCTTCGACAGCGACTTCACCTGTGCTCGGGTCTCGTCGCGCTCGGCGATGATCTCACGCACCCGCTCGTCGAGGCTGCGGGCACGTTCGAGCGACTCGATCACGGCGGAGTCGCCGCGGCGTGCGAGGGCGTCGCGCGTGGCGTCGTAGTCGTTGCGGATGAGCCGTACGTCGATCACGTCAGTGCAGGCTAGACCCGCATCGGCCGTGACGACGCATGTGATGTCGACCCCGGGCCGAGCCCGGGTCGGGGCGGCTCAGGAGGAGAAGAACTGGAACGTCATCAGTGCGGCGATGTACACACCGACCGCCAGGAACAGCCCCATGTAGAACAGGATGCTGAACCACCGGTTGTCGAACTTCAGGTGCATGAAGTAGAAGACGACCGAGAAGAACTTGATGAACATCAAGAGCAGCAGGAGCGGCAGGAAGAGCGCTCCGAGGTCGTCGACCATGTAGCTGAGGGCGACCTCGATGGCCGTGACGACGGCGAGGCCGATCGCGAGGTAGACGAACTGCAGGTCGGTCCAGTGGTCGACGTGGTCGTCGGCTTCGCGGAAGTCGACTTCCTCGGTGGTGGCGTCGGTTGCGGTTTCGGTGCTCATGCGCAGTCTCTCGATCAGGCCGGGATGAGGTAGACGAGGGTGAAGATCAGGATCCACACGATGTCGACGAAGTGCCAGTAGAGGCCGACCAGTTCGACGACCTCGGCCTTGTCGCCGGGGATGCGGTTGCGGATGATCATGCCGACCACGGCGAGCAGCATGATCACGCCGACGGTGACGTGGACACCGTGGAAGCCGGTGAGGGTGTAGAAGCTCGACGAGAACAGGCTCGTCGTGTAGCCGAGACCCTCACGGTAGAAGACCGTGAACTCGTACACCTGACCGGCGACGAACAGCGAGCCGAGCAGCGCGGTGACGCTCAACCAGACATTGGTCGTGCGGTCGTCGTGCCGCTTGGCGGCGGTCACGGCCAGCACCATCGTGAGCGACGACATCAGCAGCACGAAGCTGGACGCCGAGGTGAACGGGATGTCCCACACCTGGTCGGGCCCGAGGTTCGCCGTGTGACGGCCGCGGTACAGCATGTAGACGGAGATGAGCCCACCGAACAGGAGGCACTCCGAACCGAGGAAGAGCCACATCGCCAGCTTGTTGTTCGACAGACCGGTCGAGGTGTAGTGGCCGCCGTGGTCGTCGTGGTGGCCGTCGTGACCGGCGGCCGCGTGCACTGCGGTATCAGCCATGGGTGGAGAGCTCCAGATCGGTGCCGCCTTCGCTCGGCGGGTCGTAGTCGGAATCGGGGGCGGTGGCGGGCTCGAGAGCCCAACCGAACATCGCCAGGAGGACGATGGCGGCGCCGACCACGATCATCAAGATGTTGTAGATCACGCCGTACGCCATGATCGGCAGACCGAACGCCAGCACGATCGGCCAGTACGACGGCGACGGCAAGTGGACGTCGTCCTCGGCGTTGGCTTCCTCGATCGCCATGACTTCCTCGGCGGTCATGACCTGCTCGTAGCCCTTGTGATCGTCGCCCTGGTCTTCGTACTTGCGGTGGAAGAACTCGTCCAGATGGCTGACGACCGGGGTCCGATCGAAGTTGATCTCCTTCGGCGGGCTCGTGGTCATCCACTCGAGCGAGCGGGCGTCCCACGGGTCGAGCGGGGCCGGGCCGGCCTGGTTGCGGCCGAAGTGGGTGCGCCAGGCGTTGTAGAAGAACACCAGCACGCCGAAGCCGAGGATGAAGGCGCCGATCGACGAGATCAGGTTCCAGAAGCCGAGGTTGAAGAACCCTTCGCCGGCGCGTGCCTCGGTCCAGACGTACATGCGTCGGGGCTGGCCCTGCAGACCGATGATGTGCATCGGGCCGAACGCCATGTTCAGACCGATCACCATCAGCCAGAAGTTCCACTTGCCGAGTGTCTCGGACAGCAGACGCCCGAACACCTTCGGCCACCAGTAGTAGAGGCCGGAGAAGATGCCGAGGATGGCACCACCGAACAGGACGTAGTGGAAGTGGGCGACGATGTAGTACGTGTCGGTCTGCTGGGTGTCGGACGGTGCCACGGCGTGGGTGACGCCGGACAGACCGCCGATCGTGAACTGGACGATGAGACCGATCGCGAACAACATCGCGGTCGTGTAGCGGAGCTTGCCGCCCCACATCGTCATCACCCAGTTGACGATCTTGACGCCGGTCGGGATCGCGATCGCCATCGTGGCGACGGAGAACACCGCGACCGAGATCGGGCCGAGCCCGGAGGCGAACATGTGGTGGGCCCACACGCCCCAGCCGACGAAGCCGATCGCGGCGCCGGAGAAGACGACGAGCGGGTAACCGAACAGCGGCTTCTTCGAAAAGACCGGGAGGACCTCGGACACGATCCCGAAGCTCGGCAGGATCAGGATGTACACCTCGGGGTGGCCGAAGATCCAGAACAAGTGCTGCCAGAGCAGCGGGTCGGCGCCGGCCTCGACGGTGAAGAACGTGGCGTCGAAGGTTCGCTGGAACATCAGCAGGAACAGCGCCACCGTGATCACCGGGATGGCGAACACCAGCAGGAACTGCACGACGAAGATCATCCACGTGAAGATCGGCATCTTCATGAAGGTCATGCCGGGCGCCCGCATGTTGATGACCGTCACGATCAGGTTGATCGCGCCGGTGAGCGAGGCGATGCCGGTGATCTGGAGGCCGAGGCCCCAGAAGTCGATGCCGTTCGTCGGCGAGAAGGGCACCGACGAGTTCGGGGCGTACATGAACCAACCGCCGTCGGCGGCCCCGCCGAGGAGCCACGACGTGTTGATGAAGATCGCACCGAACAGGAAGCACCAGAAGCTGAAGGCGTTGATGCGGGGGAACGCGACGTCGCGTGCGCCGATCTGGAGCGGGACGAAGTAGTTACCGAACGCGGCCGCCATCGGCATCACGAAGAGGAACACCATCGTGGTGGCGTGCATCGTGAACATCTGGTTGTACTTGTCGGCCGACAGGATCGTGCCGTCGGGTCCGGCGAGCTGCGCACGGATCAGCAGGGCCTCGAGACCACCGACCAAGAAGAAGAACATGGCGGTGACGCCGTACATGATGCCGATCTTCTTGTGGTCGATCGTGAAGAGCCACGACTTCCACCCGGTCGATTCGACGGGGCGCCGGAAGGCGCCGTAGGTGGCCTCGGGTGTGGCCACGGCCGGCGTGAGGTCGCCGGTGGTGCGGGGGCGTTCGATCAGCGCCATGTCAGTTCATCCTCACTTGCGCTCGAGCAGGTAGGCGACCAAGCGGTCGATCTGGTCTTCGGACAGTGCGAGGTACGGCATGCCGCGAACGAGACCGTCGGTGGGCTCGAGCGACTCGGCGTCGGCGTACATCGGCTTCTTGGCCGGCGCATCGCGCAGCCATTCCTTCAGGTCGATCTCGTTCAGGCATGCGCGGTCGACGCCCTCGAGGTACAGCGCACCGAACTCGTCGGCGGGTGCCTCCCACACGTCGGCGCGACATTCCTCGTTGAGGAGGTCCCAGGTGGCGCCCGCGAAGGTGTTGCGGGTCATGAAGTTCGTGAGGTTCGGCGCAGCGCCGGAGTACACCTGGTCTTCGGGGTGCGACACGACGAGCTCACCGTTGGCGTCGACGAGACCGTCGACCTGGTGGCATCGGGCGCACTGGGCGATGAACTCGGCTTCGCCTTCCGCGGCGAGGGTGCCTTCCTCGGGTGCCTGGTAGGGCTCGAGCTGGTTGTCGATCCAGGCCTGGAAGTCGGCCGGGTCGAGGGCGACGATCTCCATGCGCATGTTGGCGTGGGACAGACCACAGAACTCGGCGCACTGCCCGGCGTAGATGCCCGGCTGATCGGCGTTGAAGTTCCACGTGTGGACGCGGCCGGGGACCATGTCGCGCTTGCCGTTGAGTCGGGGCACCCAGAACGAGTGGATGACGTCACGGCTCGTGCCACGGATGACGACCTTGGCGTCGGTCGGGATGACCATCTGACCGCTCGTGACGATCGAGCCGGTCTCGCCGGTGGGCATGAAGCCGCAGATGCTGCCGTCGGCGGCGATCGGGTAGTCGTACTCCCACCACCACTGCTGGCCGGTGACGTTGACGACACAGTCGGCGTCGTCGGTGTCGTTGAGGTCGATGATCGTCGCGACGGTCGGGACGGCGATGCCGGCGAGCAACACGGCGGGCAGCGCGATGAACATGTACTCGAGCCAGGCCTTGCCGTGCGACTGTTCGGGGATCGGCTGACCGCGGTCCTTGAACTTCACGACCACGATGGCGACGACCACCATGACGATCACGCCGACGATGCCGGCGATGAGGAAGATCGGCCACTGGAGGTCGTGGATCTTCTGCGCTTCGCTGCCGGCCGGCTGCCACGTGTCCTGCGGCGCGTCCTGCGCGCAGGAGGCCAGCACGGCGGCACCGACGCCGGCGAGGGCGGCGGTACGCAAGCGGGAGCGGAGCGGGGAGGACTCGGTCATCGGCTTTGTCCGTACTTTCGTAGTCAGGCTAGACGATCGACTCACGGCACGACCACCTCGACCGAGGCATCGCTGCCGGCGACGACGAACTCGTAGTTCACGCCTTCGGCCTCGAGCGCGAAGCTCGGGCGGTCGAACTCGACGGTCAGGATCTGGCGGCCGCCTTCCTCGACGAGGGTCGTGCAGACACGCTGGTCGCCCTCGGAGTCGGCGGCGGGGTGCAGTTCGAGCACGAGGCGGGCGTCGTCGCCGGACTCGTTGAGGAACATCACGTTGGTCGGGTTGCTCCGCGGGAAGGTGAGCGTGCCCACCTGGCCGTCGTCGCCGACCTCGTCGATCTCGAGGGAGGATCCGTCGTAGATCAACGTGGCGGCCGGGTTCGACTTGGCGGCGACCGTCTGGCTGGCGTGGCTGTCGGCTTCGGTCTTCTCGGTCCCGCAGAGGTTCGCCTCGGCGAGATCGGCCGTCGTCTCGTGCTCGTGGATGTCACGTTCGCCGTTGAGGCCGGCGATCGCGCCGCCGGCGACGAGGGCGATCAGCCCGATCGAGAACACGCCGGTGACGACCGGCACGCTGATCTGCTTCTTCAGTGCGATCAGGACACCGATGGCGAGCACCACCGAGGCGACCACGGAGAACACGACGACCGTGGCCTCCTTGGTGTCCATGCCGAGCATCACCCGGCTGAAGGCGTAGATGATGATCGCGGCCAGGATGGCGCCGGCGACCGGCAGCTCGAGCGGGTCGGCGACGGTCTCGCGGGCGTCGGCGTTGTAGGCGCGATCGGCGGACGCACGCTCGCTCCAGCCCTGGACGAGCCATTCGGCGAGGCCGGCGGCGAGTGCGACCAGACCCAGCACGAAGATCGCCGGGAGCGTCGCCATGCCGAGCGCCAGCATCGTCAGGCCGATGCCGGTGAGGAGCGGCCACAGCGAGCGACGCGCCGTCGCCTGGGCCGCAGCGGACGTCTCGAACGCCTCGGTGTCGGTGGCCGACACGTTGGAGTCGCGGACGAAGGCGTTGACGCCGGCCAGCAGCGACAGAGCGACGGCGGCGGAGATCAGGCCGATCGTGCCGAGCGCGCCCTCTTGGGCGATGCCGTACACCGCCGCGCCGATCCAGGCGAGGGCGGCGGAGCCGATCAGGAGTTTCGTGCCAGTGGTGAACATCTCGGTGCTGATCTCACTTCGTGACGTAGACGACGAACCAGACGGCGCTGTAGGCAGCGGCGGTCCAGTACCAGTACAGGGCGTGGCCGGCCAGGACCTCGGTGTCACCGAGGCGGCCCGACAGGGAACGGAAGGCGGCGACCACGGTGTAGACGAGGCCGATCGCCACGACGGCGAGCATGGTGCCGGTGATGGCGTAGAAGAGGGCGCCGTAGTACTCGTCGGCGATCTCGACCTCCATCTGGGAGTACACGAACGCCTGGGCGTTGATGTAGGCGAGGGCGAACACGCCCGTGACGCCGAGCGCGAGGCCCGTGTGCGCCCGGTCGCCGCGGTTGCCGGCGTAGACCGCCCACTGGGCGAACAGGCAGAGCGCCCAGACCGTGATGAGCATCACGTTCGTGGCGACCTCGTGGATGATGTAGTCGAGCGGGAAGCGCTCGCCGGCCTCGACGACACGTTCGCGGAACAGCACCCACACGGCGAGCATGCCGCCGATGAGCATCGTGCCGCCGACACAGGCGAGCGCCGTGCCCATCAGCACCTGGCGGCGGGGCGCCGGTGGGGCGGCGGGGGGCAGGGCCACGGTGGCCGGTCCAGCGCTCACTCGGAGCTCCCTTCGGTGTCGGTGACGAACAGCGGCTCGGCCGAGGCGACGGTGGCGACGTGTTCGAAGTTGTGGGTCGGGGCCGGCGACGGCGTGCTCCACTCGATCGTCTGCCCGCCGTACGGGTTGTCGTCGACCTGCTCGTCGTCGCCCTTCGGCTTGAGCAGCAGGCCGCCGAACGCCAGCAGCGTCAGCGCCATGACACCTTGGCCGATGAGGGACAGCGTGATCCAGATGTCGGCGTCGTCGGCGACGGTCATGATCTGGTCGACCTCGGCCTGGCTGGCCGGGTAGCCACCGATCTGGTCGAGGAAGCCGGCGACGAGCAACGGCGCTGCGGCGAGCACGGCGCCGAGACCGCCCAACAGCGCGAGCGGCAGGACCTGCTTGTCGGCGAGGAGGCGCCCCCAGAGCTTCGGCGCCCAGTAGACGAGGCCGCCGAGCATGGCCAGTGCCGCGCCGTACACGACGAGGAGGGTGGCACCTTCCTCGAAGCTGGTGGCCGTGTTCGTGGCCGGGTCGACGAGTTCGAGGTCGGTGATGCCCTCGACGAAGTTGGCGGCGATGCCGGCGCCGACGAGCAGCAGGCCGAGCAGACCGAACACGAACGGAGCCCGCACCGACGGGCCGTTGCGGGCGCCGTCCTTGGCGGTCAGGAGTGACAGGAGCAGCACGACGGTGACGCCGAGGAGCGGCAGTCCGGCGAACAGCAGGAACGGCACGGCGCCACGGATGAAGGTTTCGCCGCTGGCGTCGAAGGTGACGTCGTGGACGAACTGCTGGGTGGCGCCGGCGTACGCGGTCACCCCGATCAGGGCGATCCCGGCGAACAACACGCCTCGCATGGGCTGACGGGCCTTGAACGCCACGGCGAACTGCTCGGCGGCGAAGCCGGCTGCGGGGATCGCGAAGACGATGACGGTCGGCACGGTGAAGGCCCACCCGATCCAGGCGCCGATGCCCTCGACGCCCATGAAGTTCGCCTGCGAACCGAGTCGATGGTCGACGTACAGGTAGATCAACACGCCGAACAGGACCGGCATGACCAGCAGCGTGGCGATCGCTCCCACGAGCGACGACCAGGCGAACGCCGGGATGCGACGCATCGTCATCCCCGGGGCACGGGTGGTGAGGATCGTCGTGGCGAGGCTGGCCGCCGTGGCGCAGAGACCGAGGATCGCCAGCCCGAGGCCGGTGAGGAACAGGTCGACCATGTCGGCGTCACCGCCGCCGGCGCCACCGTTGAGGCCGAGGCTGACCATGACGAGCGAGGTGCCGCCGAGCCAGGCGTAGAAACCGGTGAGGGCGACACGGGGGAACGCGATCTGACGGGCACCGACCTGCATCGGCACGACGGCGACGGCGAGGCCGAGCGCCAGCGGGGCGATGCCGCCCACCACCAGGCCGACCCGGTACATCTGGATCAGCTGGAGCTGGGCGCCGGTGTCGATGAAGCTGCCGGGGTCGCCGAGCCGCTCGATGTCGAGCAGGAGGGCGAGGACCGCAGCGGCGAGCAGGACCAGCATGCCGAAGCCGGTCGACAGCCGACCGATCTTCTTGTGGTCGACGGTGGTCGCCCAGTCGCCGGCAGCCGTGAAGAAGGACGGGAACGCCGTATCGCCGGCCGTGGCGGCCGCGACGCTGTCGTCAGGATGTGTCTCGATCGTCGTCATGGGACGTGGCTGATTCCTTGGAAGTCTGGCTGCACGCTGAATTGCACTTCGATGCTCGGTCGGTCGACGACGCAGGCGCGGAACGTCGACACGACACTACCGACCGAACACTACTGGCCGAGCCCCTCGCGAGAGGAAATCCGCCCCGTGCCGGCACGGCTGCCGGATCGGGACGAGATGACCTCAGAGCAGGACATCGAGCGTCATCGCACCGAAGAGCACGGTGACATAGGTGATCGAGAAACCGAACACCCGCATCGACATCGCCGCGGTGGGACGCTTCGCCAAGACGATGGTCGAGGCGAGGAAGGCGGCACCGAGGACGACAGCAGTGACGGAGTAGATGGCGCCGAGGTCGGCGACCGGGATGAGCACGAGGGTGCACACGACCATGGCGATCGTGTGGCCGATCATCTGACGAACGGCATGGTCGAAGGGGACGACGGCGGGGAGCATCGGCACGTTCGCCGCCCGGTAGTCGTCGGCGTACTTGATGGCGAGCGCCCAGAAGTGTGGGGGCGTCCAGAAGAACATGGCGGCGAACAGGACCCACGGGGTGAGCGACAAGCTGCCGGTCACCGCCGACCAGCCGACGAGCACCGGGACGGCTCCCGCCGCACCGCCGATCACGATGTTCTGGCGGCTCGTTCGCTTCAACCACAGGGTGTAGACGCCGACGTAGAACGCGGTCGCAGACAGTGCGAGGCACGCCGAGAGCAGGTTGGCACCGGCCCACAACACCGCGAACGCCGCGAGTTCGAGGCACAAGGCGAAGACCAGGGCGTTGCGAGGCGCGATCGCCCCGGTGACCAGCGGACGGTTCTGGGTCCGCTTCATCAGGCGGTCGATGTCGCGATCGACGTACATGTTGATCGCGTTGGCGCCGCCTGCGGCGAGGGTGCCACCGATCAGGGTGACGACGACGAGCCACGTGGAGGGCCACGCCCCCTCGGCGAGCACCATGGTGGGCACGGTCGTGATCAGGAGCAGCTCGATGATGCGCGGCTTGGTGAGCGCGATGTACGAACCGATCGTCGACGTCGCCGGCTTCCGGCTCCCGTGAGCCACGCCACCTGGAGCCAGCCGGGACGGGACGAGGGGGCGACTGCCGACGGACATAGCGGCTCCATGGTACGGCCGATCCGGCCCGCGCGACCAACCGGTCGCGAGGTGTCACACGATCGCCGTGTGGGTGGCGACGACGCGGCTTGCCAGAATGGTGCCGTGCCCACGACGCTCGAACCGACCCAGGTGGCCGAACCGGCCGCCGACGAGCGCGTGTCCGAGGATCACCCCTGGATCGTGATCGTCTGGAACGACCCCGTGAACCTGATGAGCTACGTCACGTTCGTCCTGCAGAAGCTGTTCGGCTACAGCCTGGAGAAGGCGACCGAGTTGATGCTCGACGTGCACGAGAAGGGGCGGGCGGTCGTGGCCAACGGCACCCGCGAACAGGCCGAGATGCACGTCTTCCGCCTGCACGAGCACGGGCTGTGGGCCACGATGGAGAAAGACGGCCCGGCCGAGTGAGCCGGTTCCGCGGCCCGGTCCGCTCGACGAGACACGGGTACGAGATCGCCGTCGACGACGACGAGGCCGCCCTGATCCGCCGCCTGGCGGGTGAGCTGCGCCTGCTGCTCACCGACGACGCCGACGACGAACACGCCCGATCGTTGCTGGTTCGGCTCTTCCCGACCGCCTACCCCGACGACGACGAACTCGAGGAGGAGTACCAGCGCCTCATGCGCGAGGAACTCGTGGCGTCGAAGCTCGCCGCGCTCGACGTCGTCGATCGCGCACTGGCACCCGACGCCGACCCGCTCGACGACGCCGGACTCCTGGCCTTCATGCAGTCGGTGAACTCGGTGCGCCTGATCCTCGGCACCATGCTCGAGGTCAGCGACGACCCCGACGCCGACGAGGTCCGGGCCGGCCTCGAGGACTCGCCCGAGTACGCCCTCTACAGCTACCTCAGCTGGCTCCTCGAACACTGCGTCCGAGCCCTCAGCTAGCCGATCGGGGTGCCCGGTCAGTCGAGGAGGGTGCCGAACAGGTCGGCGCCGGCTCGGATCTGGGCGGGGGCGAGACGGTCGAGGAGGGGGCGGCGGACCGACTCGACGTGGCCGGGCGCTGCGGCCTCGAGCGCCGCCATCCCGTCGTCGGTCAGCACGGCGAAGGTGCCACGGCGGTCTTCCGGGCACTGCTGGCGCTCGACCAGTCCACGGGTCACCATCCGGTCGATGCGCTGGGTCAACCGACTCCGCGACTGGACCACACGCTCGGCGAGCTCCGACATGCGAACCCGCCGGTCGGGCGCTTCCGACAGGTGCACCAGCACCTCGTAGTCGTCGAGCGTGAGGCCCGACTCGGCGCGGAGGTCGGCGTCGATCGCCGCGTTGAGACGCCCCGCCGCCACGGTGTAGGCGCGCCAGAACGCCATCTCGTCGTCGTCCAGCCATCGGGTCATGCCGTCAGGGTAGCCGAAACAATTTCAAGTTTGAACTTGCAAGTTCAAACTTGAACCTTTACGATGCAACTGTTCAATCTTGAACCCTCCCCTTCCCTTCCGTCATCACAGGAGACCCCGATGAGCACCACCGAAACCACCGAGCCCACCCTCC
>JBPEWX010000160.1:0-1662 GCA_052032235.1 Ilumatobacter sp.
TCGCGTTCACCGGTGCCTTCGGGTTGCCCGTCTCGAACGCCAACACCTCGAACGCGTTCCAGCCGTAGACGCGCTCGTTCGGGGTCAGGCCCGGCTCACCCCACGTCGGGTCGATCTCGGGCGCGTCGTCGCCCTGCTCGATCTCGATGTCGGCCAGCGCCGCACGCACCTCGTCGGTCAACGAGTCGGGCCGCCACTCGGGCACCCGGATCGCACCGTCGCGGTCGATGATCGACGCGATCGCGTTCGCCAGCACCGCACCCGGGTTGCGCAGCAGGCCACCCCAGTTGCCCGAGTGGTGGCCGCCGGGACGCAGGTCGACGGTCAGGTCGAAGTTGATGACGCCACGCGTGCCGCCCATCACCAGCGGACGATCGCGGTGCAGGCGCGGCCCGTCGGAGCCGATCAGGACGTCGGCTTTCAGTTCGGTGGTGTGCTGCTCGCAGAACTCGCGCAGGCCGGGTGAGCCGATCTCCTCACCGGTCTCGAGCAGGATCGTCGAGTTGAAGCCCAGCCGACCACGGGTGGCGAGCACGATCCCGAGCGCCGAGATGTTGATCGAGTGCTGCGCCTTGTTGTCGGCGGTGCCGCGGCCGTACCAGCGGTCGCCCTCGTCACGCAGCTCCCACGGTGAACGGCCCTCCGCCCAACGATCGGCCTGGCCACGCACCACGTCGGCGTGGCCGTAGGTGAGCACGGTCGGCAGCGACTCGTCCTCGACCCGGGTGGCGATGAGGAACGGGAAGCCGTCGGGCGCCGGGTTGGCGTACACCTCGACCGTGTAGCCGAGCGCCTCGAGGTCGGGCGTGATCTGGGCGTCGAAGTACTCGTGCATCACGTCGGCCGTCGCCTCGCTGCTCGCCGTCGGCACGGCGATCCGCCGCGCCAAGGTCTCGAAGAACGCTCCCGAATCGACCTGCTCGTATGCCGCGGCGACCGCCGCTTCCCGTGTCATGGCGCGGACGCTACCCGGCGGAACGGTCGCGCCTGCCAGTCGTCGGTGAGCCGGAAACCCTGCGACACCCCCGTCGTACCGTCCTCGACATGGAAGCACCAGCCATCGAACTGATCGGCGGCGAGTCGCCGTGGGAGATCGTGCGGGCCTACCCGTACATCACGGTGAGGCCAGTGGATGACGGGGCCCGTTTCGAGATCCGATGTCGAACGCCGGACGGAAGTGGTCGGCCCTTCGTGCACGCGCTCGAGGTGCTGACCGCCGAGGAGGAGCGACGGTTCGTTGATGATGTCGCCAACGGCCGCGAGCCGGCTGGCCCCGAGGAACAGTGCACAGGTCGAGCATTGGCTCGCCTTGTGCGGCTGGTCGAGGAGGCGACCGGCGCGGTACCTCCTGCATGGCCGATGTTCTACGATGAAGCACATGGACGAGGTCGGCATCCGAGCGCTCAAGCAGAACGCGTCGGCCGTCGTCGCCCGCGCCGCAGGCGGTGAGGTCATCGTGGTGACCGATCGAGGCCGACCCGTGGCACAGCTCTCGCCACTGCCGTCGTCGACGCTCGACGGCCTCGTCGAAGCCGGACTCGCACGGCCGCCCAAGCGGCCTCTCGGAGACCTGCCGGCACCGGTCGACATCGGCCGCTCCCTGAGTGACGAGATCGTCGCCGCACGCGACGACGAGCGCTACTGATGCTCGACTACCTCGAC
>JBPEWX010000161.1:0-1931 GCA_052032235.1 Ilumatobacter sp.
GTCGACTGCATCATGATCGCGCCGAAGGGCCCCGGTCACCTCGTGCGCCGCACGTACGTGGAGGGCGGCGGTGTCCCGGCGCTCATCGCCGTCGAGCAGGACGCGACGGGTGAGGCCAAGGCCGTCGCGCTGTCGTATGCCGAGGCGATCGGCGGCGCCTGCGCCGGTGTGATCGAGACCACCTTCACCGAGGAAACCGAGACCGACCTGTTCGGTGAGCAGGTCGTGCTCTGCGGCGGCCTCACCAAGCTCGTCCAGTACGGGTTCGAAACCCTCACCGAGGCCGGCTACGCGCCGGAGATGGCGTACTTCGAGTGCCTGCACGAGGTGAAGTTGATCGTCGACCTCATGTACGAGGAAGGCATCGCGGGGATGCGGTACTCGATCTCCGACACTGCCGAATACGGCGACCTCACCCGCGGGCCGCGCGTGATCACCCCGGCGACCAAGGACGCCATGAAGGAGATCCTCGGCGAGATCCAGTCGGGCCAGTTCGCCGACGAATGGGTCGCCGAGTCGGAGTCGGGCCGGGAGAACTATCACCGCCTCCAGGACGAGGGCAAGGCGCACCCGATCGAGCAGGTCGGTGCCAAGCTGCGGTCGATGATGCCGTGGATCTCGGCCGGGAAGCAGTCCGTCAAGGACGCTTCCGGCGGCGACAGCTGATTCCGGGTGACGGGTCGGGTGATCGCCGGAAACGGTTCGGCTGCGCCTCACCGTTCCCTCCGACACCCGACCCGTCGCACCGTTGTGTGAGGTTTTCGTGAAGTCGGTGGCGTCGCGTCACGAATGATCGGCGGTGCCGATCATTCGATGTGTGAGGACGACGACACCGCCAGGTCCGGACATTCCGGTAGCGTTGCGGCGATGGCTGCGTCGACCACAGCGCGGCGATTCGTCGGCCTCGACACGGTCGCGCTGCTCGAACTCGTTCGGGCCGGAGACCACGACGCGTACGGCGAACTGTTCGCGCGCTACCAGGATTTCGCGTACAAGGTCGCGCGTGGTCAGTCGCGCCGTCACGCGGACGACTACGTCGCAGAAGCGTTCCGGAGGGTCCTCACCGCGATCTCTCGGGGTGCGGGGCCGACGCAGGGGTTCGGCCCATACCTCGCGGCCACGATCAGGTCGGTCGCCGCAGGACAGGCGGCGCCGTACCAGGAAGTCGAGCTCGACGTGAGCACCGTGCTCGACGACGAGGCGGCCGACGTCGACCCACGCGTCGCCACGGCCTACCTGTCGCTGCCGGAGGCGTGGCAGAACGCGCTGTGGTACAGCGACGTCGAGGGGATGTCGCCGCGGCACGCCGCGCCCCTGCTCGACCTGCCGTCGGCGAACGCCTTCTCGGCGTTGCGCAAGCGGGCCCGAGCCGGGCTCCGCTCTGCGTACCTCACCCAGGTGGTCGACGACGCGTGCAACGACGACGTCCGGCGACATCTCGAGATGTTGATGGCCGGGAGCACGACGGCCGAGGTCGTCGACGACCTGGTCGACGAGCACCTCGCCGGCTGCGACGAGTGTGCAGCGATCGCCTGGCGCGTCGGTGCCGTCACGGGGAGCAAGCTCGGCGTTGCCCTGGCGCCGGCGATGATCGCGTTCCACGGGTTCACGGTGTCGTCGGCGTTGCTGCCGGTCGGTCTTGGCCTCACCGGCCTGCTCGGTTGGTTCCGTCGGCTGCCCAAGCAGGCGGCGGCGGCGATGTCGGTCGGCGTCGTCGCCGGGCTGGTGTTCGCGGCCGTCGTCGCCGGGAGTGCGCTCCGCGGCGGTGGAACCTCCGACGCTGCCGATCCGGTCGCGCCGGTCGGCGCAGCACCATCGGGGTCCGAGGAGCGCGCCGGCCCGGGTGCCGGTGGCGGGGCGGACGACGGGGTCGACGACGGTGCCGGTGGGAGCGATGCCGTGCCCGTCGCCGTACCGCCGGCCAGCACGAC
>JBPEWX010000162.1:0-2110 GCA_052032235.1 Ilumatobacter sp.
GTGTCTCGCTCCCGCGCTCGACCGAGGCGGCGTCGTTGCCCCGTTCGGCCCTGGTCGCGGCCGTGAGGAAGACATCGGCGAACGCGTGCGGTTCCTGCTCGACGCCGCTGCAGGTGTTGGACACCTGACCGGTCGGCGCCGCCGCGCCGCACGGACCGTCGCGGTGCAGCGACCACATGGAGAGTCGGCCGAGGCCGACCTCGGAGGCGAAGTCGACCAGGTCGGCCGCGTCGGCCAGCGTGAAGACATCGCCGGGAACGTCGTTCTGCCCGATCATCGGGGTCGCGCCGACCGACGCCCAGACCTCGTCGGGGGCGCGCCGTCGTCCGGCCCGCTGGAACGCTCCGTCGAGCTGTCGGCGGACGCCCTCGAGTGATCCGGCGACCGTGTCGGACATCGAGCCTCCGGCCTCGTCGACGACGTAGTTCATCGTCATGGCGTTCACGCCGCTCAGGTCGACGCCGGCGGCGAGGAGCCCGTCGACGACGGCGAGTCCGTCGTCGGTGAGTCCGGTGGGTGCGACCGGCAGCGTCAGCCACACCTCGAGCGCGCCGTCGTCGGACTGCAGCTCGGCGATGGCCTCGGCGCGCCGTTCGTTCGCCTCGTGGTCGGCGAGCGCCGGACCTTCGATGTCGAAGTCGACGACGTCGAGTTCGTACCGATCGATCACGGCTCGGTACGCGTCGGTCAGCGCCTCGGCGTCGTCGCACACGACGGCGAGTTCGTCGTTCGCCTGCCCCCCGAAGGAGACGACGACGTCACCGCCGCGTTCGCGGTATCGGACGATACGCCGATCGAGATCGAGGGCGCGACCGGCGGCGTCGAGCCCGTAGTAGGTGCCCCACGAGGGCGTGCACGGGTCGGCGGTGTCGGCGACGACGAAGCCGAGCGTCACCAGCGCTGCGCTGTTGACCTGCGGGTCCTCGAAGTGCCCGACCGGGTCGAGGGTGACGTCGACGTACGGGGCGAAGTCGATGGTGGGTTCGGTCCCGAAGGCGTCGTCGATCGTCGAGACGGCCCACACGGTGGTGCCGGTCACCACGGCGGCCGTCGCGGCGAGGACGCCGACGACGCGGAGGGGGGAGATGCGCTTCACGACCGCACCTCCTCGGCGATCGGCTCGGCGACCGGCTGGTCGACGGAGGGGGATCCTCCGAATGCGACGTTCTGGTCATGGGCTGCCAGCGCCGCCGCCAGGGGCGTCGTGCTGTCGCCGGCGTCACCGTTGGCGCCCACATAGAGCACGGAGGTCCAGTGCGGCACGACCAACTCGTGGTCGTCGTCGCTGTCGCGCTCGACGTACGTCAGTTCGCGCAGTCCGAGCACGATGTCGACGAACGCATGTCGGACACCGATGAACGCGACGACGGCGTACAGCAAGGTGATCGCGTTCACGCCGGCGAACGCAGCGCGGACGAACAGGTCGTGATGGATGTCGCGGACCAGCGAGTACGCCGACCAGAGCAGCATGGCGATGGGCGTGACCACGAACAGGAGCGAGGCGGCCGTCCGCCCACGCACCTTCGGCGTCCGGGCGAAGTCGACCTTCTGGCCGCCGATCGCCTGCACCATCGACGACACCGACCCGGCCAGGTTCACCGGCAGGAGGAGCAGGTTGAAACCGTAGAGCCGGAGCATGTCGAGCCGCCGGTATCCGACGCGCCGCAGGTCGGACGCCATGGCGACGAAGTAGGGGAGTGCGGTCAGCACGGCGTAGCTGCTGATCATCCGCTGGTCGAACGGGTAGAGCAGCAGCACCAAGAGGCCGAGGCTGCTCCAGGTGATCGAGGCCAGGTAGTTGGCTCGGAGGAACACCTCGAGCACCGACGGGGCATCGTCGTCGCGGCGGCGTCGTCGCCAGTAGCGGACGAGTTTGGGGAAGATGACGAGGCCACCGTTCGCCCAACGCTTGCGTTGGACGACCAGCGAGCCGTAGTCGGGCGGCGTGGCGCTGTAGCTGAGTCGCTCCGGATAGTTCGCGAGCTGCCAACCCGCGGCGCGCAGATCGATGCTCGACTCGGTGTCCTCGATGACGGTGCGGTCGGCGATGTAGCGCCGGATCGGGAAGCCGCGCTCGTGATCGTCGACGCGCAGTTCGTCGATCGCCCGC
>JBPEWX010000163.1:0-3133 GCA_052032235.1 Ilumatobacter sp.
ACCAGGGAGAGCAACGCATCGCCGTCGGCCTCGGAGCGGCCGCCGTGCGGATACGACAGCACCACGTCGACGGCCTGGCCCGGAGCACCCACGGTGATCCACCGGAAGTCACCCTTGCTGACGTCGTTGCGCACGTCCAGGCCGAGGGCATCTCGGTAGAAGGTCAGCGCTTCGTCGCCGTCGTGGACGGTGATGAACATGGTCGAGACAGAAACGGTCATGTCGCCACCGTACGGACGGGCCCAGTCGGCCCGCTTCTCCATTCCTGCTCGATCAGGCTGACATCGATGAACGTGAACGGCGGGGCCGGAGCTGCTCTTTCGCCACGCACGGCGGCACGACTTCGAGATCGCTGTGGTCGAGCCGTCGATAGCTCGATGGCGACAGGCCGGTGATCTCGGAGAACTTCGAGCTGAAGGAGCCGAGCGAGGTCGCCCCGACCGCCATGCAGGCCTCGGTGACGGTCGCTCCGTTCCGCAGCAACTCCTGTGCCCGTTCGATGCGCCGGGTCATCAGGTAGCTGTACGGCGTCTCGCCGTACACGTCGCGGAAACGTCGCGAGAAGTGGGCCGGCGACATCGCCGCCACCTCCGCCATCGCGGGCACGTCGAGCGGCGATGCGTAGTCACGGTCGATCAGATCGCGCGCCCGTCGCAGGTGAGCGAGCTCCGCAACAGCCTCTGGAGTCACGGGGCCAGGGTACGCCGAGGCCATCGCCCCCATCGTCACGCGTCAGAGGGTCCAGCCGCCGTCGGTGGGCACGATCGTGCCGAACACGTAGGACGCCTCGGGCGAGGCGAGCCACCACAGCACCGACGCCGCCTCGGCTCCGCTGCCGAGGCGCTGTGCGGGCACGTTCGTCCGCAGCGACGCCTGGAAGTCGGGATCGGCCACGGTGTCGGGCGGGAAGTACGACGGGTTCTCGATGAAGTTCGGGGCGATGCCGTTGACCCGAACCCCGTGCCGTGCCATCTCCTTGCCGACGCTGTGCACGAGTTGGAGCTGGTGCGCGCGTGCCGCCTCGTAGCCGGCGATCGGATGCGACGACGAACGGATCGCCGTCGCCGACGTCGGGACGACCACTGCACCCTCGCCGCGTTCGACCATCGGCGGCAGGCACGTCGCGAACAGCCAGTACAGCGGTCGGACGAGCCGGGCGTCGAGGTCGTCGACGACGGCATCGTCGTGATCGACGATCGACGCCACCGTGATCGACGCCTCGAGATTCGCGACGACGACGTCGAACGGACCGTGCTCGGCGACGAACCCCTCGACGTCGGAGCGAGATCCGAACGGTTCGGATCGGGCGACGACGTCGTCGCCGCCCGCTCGGAAACGCTCGACGGCGGCCGGCCCGACGAACTCGTCGGCGTCGGTGATGAGGACTCGCCGAGTCATGACCGGCCTCCCGAGGACCAGCCGTTGACGAGGAGGTCGAGCGTGGTGTCGATCATCTCGTCGAGGGTGAGTTCGCCGTCGGGGTCGTAGGTGCGGCAGAGCGTGTTGAGGGCGCCGAAGAAGGCCGACGACGCGACGACCGGGTGCAGGTCGCGCAAGTCGCCGGCGGCGACCGCCTCAAGGACGATCGCACGGGCCGCCTCCTCGTGCTCGTGCAGCAGTTCGGCGGTGCGGTCGTGCGCGGCGAGCAGGTCGACGTTGCTGATGATCAGCTGACCCGACGGACGCTCGACGGCGAGCCGGACGTGAGCCCGGCCGAAGGCGGCGAGCCGTTCGAGCGGCGATGCGTCGTCACCGACCGAGCGGGCTGCCTCCTCGCGGACCGCCCGCAGACCGTCTTCGAGGACGAGCGCGAGCAGGGCGTCGCGGCTGTCGACGTAGTAGTAGAGCGCTCCTTTCGAGAGCCCGACCCGTTCGCCCACCCCGGCGAGCGTGGTGCCGGCGATGCCCGACTCGCTGAGCTCGGCCTCGGCGGCGGCGATGATCAGGTCGCGACGCTGTTCGCGCCGCTTCTCCGCTCTCGTCGGAGCGTCGGGGTTGACAGTTTCGACCATGGGTCGAATAATAGACCATCATGCAACGGGAGATGGAACTCGAGATCGGCGACCGCATCGACGAGCTGGTCACCAACGGTCCGGCGCCGGCCACCACGGGGTTCACCGAGCTCGATCCGGCCGTCTACACCGACCCCGAACGGCACGCGCAGGAGATGGCTGCGATCGCCGCCTCCCCCGTCGCCGCGCTCGCCTCGAGCGAACTGGCCGCGCCGGGCGACTTCGTCACGGCCACGCTGGCCGGCATGCCGGTGATCGTCACTCGCGATCGGTCCGGTGACGTCCACGCCATGCGCAACGTCTGCGCCCACCGGGGCGCCACGGTCGAAACCCGCGCGTCGGGCTCGGCGCGCATCTTCTCGTGCGGCTTCCACGCCTGGTCGTACGACCTCGACGGCTCGCTGCGCTCGGTGTCCGACCCGACGCTGTTCTCCACCGAGCCCTGCACGCAGGGGCTGCGGACACTCGGCTGCGAGGAACGCCACGGGATCATCTGGGTCACCCCCGACGCCGACGCCGAGCCGCGGGCGGTTGCCGACTGGCTGGGCCCCGAGG
The DNA here is from genome assembly GCA_052032235.1 of Ilumatobacter sp. GTDB lineage: Bacteria > Actinomycetota > Acidimicrobiia > Acidimicrobiales > Ilumatobacteraceae > Ilumatobacter. The sequence goes on from JBPEWX010000163.1 coordinate 2,568, forward strand.
TCGACCGCTTGTTCACCGAGCTCGGGCTGGGCGAGATGGTGCACTTCGCGGCGACCGAGTACGACCTCGGGTGCAACTGGAAGCTGCTCACCGACGGCTTCATGGAGATCTACCACCTCAAGTACCTGCATCGGGACTCGATCGCGCCGTACTTCCCGGCCAACATGACGACGATCGGCGCGTACGGCGACCACTTCGGCGGCTGGCTCCCCAAGAACCGTTTCCTGAAGGAACTGGCCGAGCGCCCGCGCGACGAGTGGGAGGTGCTGCGCCACCTGACCGGCGCGTTCATCCTGGTGCCCGGCACCGTCGTGCAGTGGCAGGCCGGCCACGTGGAGCTGTTCTCGCTCCGTCCGCATCCGACCGACCCCACCCGCACCGTCGCTCGCCTGACCATGATGGTGCCTGCCGACCGGGTCGACGAAACCGAGCTGTGGCAGCGGAACTGGGAGCGCGTCTGTGTGACGATCCCCGACGAGGACTTCGCTGCGGCCGTCGAGGTGCAGACCAACATCGACGCGGGCGCCGTCGACACACTCCGCATCGGCGCCAACGAACACGGCATC
>JBPEWX010000164.1:0-4320 GCA_052032235.1 Ilumatobacter sp.
ATGCCGGCGCGCCGTCGACGGTCGCCGAGTTCGCCGACGGGTGCAGCGCGGCGGGCGCCTCGCTCGCGATCGTCGCCCCGGTTCCGGTGATCACCGACGTGTCGTCGGCGCGAGCGCTGTCCCAGTTCCCCGGCGTCGCGCTGCCCGACGGCCTCGCCGACCGGATCCTCGCCAGCGGCGATCCGTCGAGGGCGGGCCTCGACGCCGCCGTCGAGCTCGGGCGCGAGCTGCTCGCCGATGACCGGTTCGCCGCGATCAACCTGTCGGGCTCCGCCACGGCGGCAGGCCCGGTGCAGCGTGCCCGCCTGATGGCGTCGGTCGCCGAACGGTTGTCCTGAGCCGCGATCGGGGTCAGGGCGACCGAGCGGGTGACACGTGTCCCTCGGTACACATCAGCGTTATCACGCCTTGTGGTCGAGCGACCACTCTGGTACAAATGCGTGAGGCGGTGTGTGTCGCGACCACGGCACACCAACTGGACGGGAGAACACTCATGGCAGGGATTCGCCGCGGCGTGGCCGCGGCAGCAGTACTGGCCGCATGCCTGGTGGGGGCATCGACGGCCGAAGCGACCGACGGCGAGTCGGCCGCGGGCGCCGACGCCGGACGCACCGGCGCAGCGGCCGCCGTCGCCGACGGTGACGTCGAACTCGGCGCCTCGCTCGCCGCGGCAACGGCGCTGGCCCTCGGGCTCGCCTGCGTCGCCGCGACGCGTCGCAACGACACCGAACCCCGCCGCGAACGCATCAACTGGTGACCGGACGGACCGTGGCGAGCCCGAGCGACGGGCACGCCACGGTCCGGCCGACCACCGCTACTTCTTCTTCCCCTTGCCGTTGCCCGGCTCGCCGTCGGTGCCGGCGCTCTGGTGGGGAACCTGGATGTTGCCGCCCTCGAGATCGGGGGCGTTCGGGTGTGCGGCCCGGTCCAGCGTCATCTCCGGCACCAACGAGCGGTCCTTGTCCCGCAGCTCGACCCACAGGTTGTCGTCCTCGGGTTCGCCTCGATCCTCGACGTAGAGCACGATCTGGTGGTTGCCCTCGGGCTCCTCGGCGTCGGCCGCTTGGTACGTCGCCTTCGCCGTGATCGACGCCCAACCGAACGGGGTGCCGTCGGCGTCGGCGAACGAGCCGATCGCCAGCGCCTCGATCGAGTTCGACTTGATGCGCATGATCGAACCGTCCTCGAGGTGACGGATCATCAGCACGCTGCCCTGCGCGTTCGTGGCCTTGCGGTTGTACTTCAGCGTGAAACCGAAGTTGGTCCGGTCGCCGGCGTAGCCCGTTGCCTCGTCGGACGTCCCGGGCCAGTAGAACCAGCCACCTCCGGTCGCGAAGCCGAGGCTCGGGTCGGACACGGTCACCACGTCCTCACCGAAGCCCGTCCAGTAGTCGCCGTACACCGTGACCTGGACGTGGTACGTGTTGACCTCGACGTCGTCGAAGTCGCACGCCACGATCAGGTGCTGGTCGTAGCCGTCACCGACCGGATCGACCGTCTCGTGTCGGCACTCGACCTCCGGTGACGCCGTCCCCGGACCCACCGCCGACAGCTTCATCCTCACGAGCGCCCGCTCGATGTCACCGGGGTGCGCTCCGAACTCGGCGAGGTCGGGGACGAGTTCGGAGATGTCGGCGCGCAGCGTGAACGCCGGGCTGTCGCCGCCCGGTGCGTCGACGCGGACATCGATCGGGTTCGAGGTCGGGAAGTCGACCACGGCGTCCTCCGGGATCACGACCAGTTCGGTCGTCACCGACGTGGCGAGGGTGTCGTCGTCGACGACGGTCACCTCGATCTCGTACGTGCCGGCACCGAGGTCGACGATGCCGTTGACCTCCCACGTGCACTCCTGTCGGTCGTCGGCGACCGGAGCGCATCCGATGGTGTCGAGCCGGAGCCCGCCGAACGGGAGCGTCGCGGCGCTGCCGCCGTCCGGGGTGATCGTCGCCGAAGCCTGCAGCACGTCGAGCGAGACGTCCGACGCCGTCACGGTCACGGTGCCGAGCTCGTCGCTGTACTGCACCGTCTGCGTGGCTCGGTCCCGATCGACGACCGGCGCCACGTCGTTCACCGTCTCGGCGGTGCCGCCGACCCCGACGTCGCCATCGGGGATGTCGGTGATCGTGACGGCGATGTCGTACACGTCGGCCGGGGTGCTCGTCGGATCGTCGTCGCGATAGGTGTGCGGCACGACGATCGCTCGGGTCGGGACCCCCGGCGTCACCGGGAACTCGGCGTCGATGGTGAGGTCGGCGTCGTCGACGCCCAGGCCGTCGTCGGCACGATCGACGAGGATGCCGAGCCCGGTCACCGTCCAGATCTCGTCGATCGCCGTGTTGCCGTTGCGTGCGTCCCACGTGATCGCGAGCTGGTGGCTGTCGAGCGTGCCGGGGTCGTTCCACGAGAAGGTGTAGAGCTGTTCGACGCCCTCGTCGATCACGCCGCCCGGCACGATGCCGGTGATCGTCGGGGCGACGTTGACGACCGGCAGGTCGTACGTTCCCGAACCCGTGCCGCCGTCCTTGTCGACGACCGTCACCTCGATGTCGGCCACCTCGTCGAGCGGATTCTGCAGGTACTGATGGGTGAACGTCGTCGACGTGACGCCGGCGGCGAGGGAGTTGGTGTCGCTCGACCCGTCACCCCATTCGATCGTCACGTCGTGGGTGTCGAGCACGCCCGGATCGGTGAACGACACCTCGACCGACACCGAGTCGTTCTCGGCGATCGACGCCGGTGTCGGTACGACGGTGACGCCGCTCGGATCGACGTTGAGCGCCGTCACGGCGACCGACAGGGTCTGGCTGACGAACGGGTCGGTCATCGACACGGTCTTCGTCTCCGCCGCGCTCGGCGACGGGCCGTCGTCGGCGTAGGTGTGGGTCGTCGACGCCGACGTCGCGCCGATCGGCACGGTCAGTGAACCGGACGTGCCATCGCCCCACGTCACCGACACGGTGCGGGCCTCGGCGACGGGACGGTCGTAGGTCAGTGTGGCCGTGGCGACGTTGCCCTCGTGCACCACGTTCGGGCTGCCGCCCGGCTCGACCACCGTCAGGGTCGCCATCCGGGCCGGGACGGTCACACCCGGGCGGACGATCTCGTTCCCGAAGAAGGCAGCGAGTTGTCCGGCCGACCAGCAGGTCGACGGCGTCGTGCCGCCGAGTGCGTCGATCACCGACGTCGCGAGGTTGGACGCGTTCTTGGCGAACACGTCGCCGTTGACGCCGAAGTCCCACTGCACGCTGGCGCCGACGTCCTGGCTGAACAGCACGACGAACAGGCCGAGTTGTATCTCGTTCGTGTAGCCCGAACCGAGGTCGCCGAGTGTGCCGGCGCGCCAGTCGAACGAGGCGCACTCGAGTCTGAACAGGTCACCGCTCAGCACGAGCGACGAGATGTCGTTCGCGAGTTCGGTCGCGTCGATCGCGAGGTCGATGCCGGCGATCACCGAGTCGATGATCGGATCGATGATGTAGCGGTCGAGGATCTGATCGAGTGTGCACGTGTTGCCCAAGCCGAGGGTGCTGCACAAGCCCGGGACGTAGAACGGCTTGTGCAGGAAGCAGAAGCCGTTCGGATAACCGGACGCACTCGTCTTCGTCTTGCCGCTCGGGCCGTAGCCCCACTGCGGCCATCCGCAGACCCAGTCGCCTTCGATGTTCTTCGTCTCGATCCCCGGCAAACCGAAGTAGGTGCCGTTCAGCAGGAAGCTCAGCCGGGCGTTGACCTCGGAGTCGCTGGCGCCGTCGAGCATGTCGTCGATGACGTCGATGATCGTGTCGATGTTCGAGTCGGCGTCGTACTCCCTGAGGAGCCGCTTCGCCTTCGAGAACTGGTTGTTCCGCAGCGCCGATGCGATGTTCTGGATGTCGCGCAGTCCATCGGTGAGCTCGGCCAGATCGGAGCTGACGGTCGACTGCAGGTCGGACGCGAAGTCGAGTTCGGGAGCGACCTCACTGTTCGCCAACTCGACATGCAGTGCGAAGTTGTTGTCCGGGATCGTGCCGTCACCGAACAGGTCGGTCAAACCGGCGGTGTTCGCGGTGAACTGGCCGGCGACGAGCATCTTGTAGTTCATGGCCGGGAGCGCGGACGTGACCTGTCCGTACAGCTTCACGTCGGCGCCCGACAGCGTCGCCGTCAGCTTGGCGTTGAAGTCGCCGTTGGCCCACGCGTCGCAGTAGGCGCCGAGCGAACAACCGCTGCTCGACTCGGTCCCGCCGAGCGCCGCGCCGCCGTAGAAGTGGATGAACGCGCCGCCGGTGGTGACCTCGAACCGGAGCGACACGCCGCGTCCGTCCTCACCGGTCTCGCCGA
>JBPEWX010000165.1:0-5654 GCA_052032235.1 Ilumatobacter sp.
GCACCTCCACGAGGACGACGCCCGGCGCTTCGGCGAGGACGACGCCGCCCTCGTCGGTGACCTGCTCCACGAGGGCGATGCGATCGGTCTCGTCGTCGAGCAGGACCTCCACGGTGACCACGTCGGCGGTCACCGGGTCGTCGGCGATCGCTGTGGCGGGCGCGGCGGCGATCGCCAGGGCAGCGCCGGCAGACAGCGCGGCGACGGGGGAGGCGAGGCGTGGCACGAGCGAGGTGGTCGTGGGTCGGACGACCACCTCAGCCTAGGTGACGCGTCCGGCCTGGCGTCACCGGGCGTCGCCGGTGCCGAGGCCGAGCTTGTCGGCGAAGAAGTCGAGGATGATCTCGGCCCGCATCCGCCGGTGGACCGGCGATCCGCTGCGGGAGAGTTCGTGGTTCTCGCCGGGGAACCGGTAGAAGGTCACGTCGCGGCCGAGCCACTTGAGCGTCATCCAGAGTTCCTCGGCCTGGTTGATCGGGCACCGCCAGTCCTCCTCGCTGTGGATCAGCAGCATCGGGACGTGGATGTCGTGGGCCTGCATCATCGGGGACATCCGCAGGTACTCCTCCGGATCGCTGACGGGGTCGACGCCGTGCTCGACGCGGAACGTCATGCCGATGTCGCTCGACCATTCCTCGGTGAGCAGGTTGTTGACGGCGCGCTCCGAGCAGATCGCACGGAAACGATCGCCGTGGCGAGCGGCCAGCAGCGTCGCCATGTAGCCGCCGTAGCTGCCGCCGATCATGCCGACCCGGTCTCGGTCGCAGAACGCGTAGCGATCGAGGGCCGTGTCGAGCACGGCGAGGACGTCGTCGACGTCGACGCTGCCCCAGCCGGTGCCGGGCACGTCGGCGTGCTTGGGGCCGTTGATCGCCTGCCCCCAGCCCGAGTGGCGCCCGCTGCCGCCGCGTGGGTTCGACATGACGACGACGAAGCCCGCAGCCGCCTGCATCTGCGCCTCGTCGAAGAAGACCTCGCCGTACTGGGTGAACGGGCCGCCGTGCACGTTGAGCAGGACGGGGTAGGTGCGGTCGGGGTCGAAGTCGGCCGGGCGCATGATCCACGCGTCGATCTCGTCGGTTCCGTCGGTGCAGGGGGCGAGGAAGTGTTCCCAGTCGCGCCCGCTCATGCCGATGTGGGTCACCTGCTCGGTGTCGCCGTCGCGGGTGACGAACAACTCGCTGGTGTGTGACACGGTCGACCGTGCGGTCGCCAGTGTGCCGGCGCGCTGGTCGAAGCCGGTGATGTTGAGTGCGCCGTCGGTGAGCGGCTCGGGGGTGTCGCCCGACGTCGTGAGTCGGTACACGTGCGTGGCGCCGCGATCTTCGGCGGTGGCGAGCAGCGTGGTGTCGTCGATCCACAGCGGTGCGTGGGGGCAGTTGAGCGCGAAGAACGTCCGATCGAGGCCGTCGCTGACGAACCGACGCTCGGAACCGTCGATCGCCATGACGCCGACCTTGGTGTTCTGCGGGTACAGCGCCGGGTTGTCGTTGCCCAGGAATGCGATCATCGATCCGTCGGGCGAGACGGCGGGGGCGGCGTGGGTCCCCGAGTGGTCGGTGAGCAGGGTGATGGTGCCGTCGAGGTCGACCCGGTACAGGTCGGACGCCAGTTGGGTGTCCCAGTCGTCGTGGCGCTGGGCTGCGGTGATGATCGCCGACGAGTCCGCGGTCCAGGCGATGCCGTCGTGCTGGAACTCGCCCGGCGTCAGGTTCTCGGGGTTCCCGGTGCCGTCGACATCGACGACGTACACGTGGGCCGGACGATCGAAGACCCAGTCCTCGCCGTTGAGTCGCGAGAAGTATCGCTCGACCTTGCGGGGAGACTGCCAGCTGACGTCCTTGGCGTCGTAGCGTTCGTCGCGAGTGCGGCTGATGAAGCCGATCTTGCTGCCGTCGGGCGACCAGGTGATGTCGGCGATGCCTTCGGGAAGGGTGCACACCGTGCGCACCTCGCCCGGACCGTGGACGGGCAGGACGTGGAGGGTGGCATCGCCCTTCTTGTCGCCGCGTCGGCTGGTGAACGCCAGCCACCGGCCGTCGGGCGACCATCGCGGCTGACTGTCGTGCGGGCCGGCCGAGACGGGCGTCCCGTCGAGCCAGATCCGGGCGATCGTCGTGTTCTCGTCGAGGTTGCACGTCGTCACGACGTGGGCGACCTGCGAGCCGTCGGGGGAGACCTGCGGGTCGTGGACGTCGGAGCGCTCGTGGAGGAACCGGCGGGCGATGTCGGTGTGCAGTGGTTCGGTGTCGGCGTCGGACGGTCGATCGGTGTTCGTCATCGGGGCACACCCTAACGAGTTCGCGCCGACCCATTCAGCTCGTTTGAAGCGGGTGGGTCGGACGGTCGACGCCGGCGGCTCTGGCAAGCTGCTCCGATGCGACGAACCTGGGTGATCACCGGAGGCAGCCGAGGCATCGGGGCCGCGACGGCACGGATGGTCGCCGAGCGCGGCGGCGATGTCGTGGTGTCGTACGTGCACGATCGGCGCTCGGCCGACGACGTCGTCGCGGCGTGTCGGACCGCCGGCGCGACCGCGATCGCCGTCCGGGCCGACGTCGGCGTGGAAGCCGACGTCGTCGAACTGTTCGACCGTGCCGTCGACGAATTCGGACACATCGACGTGTTGGTGAACAACGCCGGCATCCTGCACCGGGCGGCCCCGCTCGCCACGTTCGAGATCGAACGGCTCGAAGAGGTCGTCCGGGTCAACGTCATCGGCGCGTTCGTGGCGGCGCGCGAAGCGGTTCGCCGGATGTCGACGAGGCTCGGCGGTGTGGGCGGGTCGATCGTGAACGTCTCGTCGGCCGCGTCGTACCTCGGGAGCCCGAACGAGTTCATCGATTATGCGGCGACCAAGGGGGCGCTCGACACGATGACGATCGGCCTCGCCAAGGAGGTCGCGTCCGAAGGCATCCGCGTCAACGGCGTCCGACCGGGCCTGATCGAGACCGACATCCACGCCTCGTCCGGCATCGTCGACCGGATCGCACGGCACGTCCCGAACGTGCCGATGCAGCGAGGCGGCCACCCGACCGAGGTCGCCGAGGCGATCTGCTGGCTCGCGAGCGATGCGGCGAGCTACGTCACCGGCACGTTCGTCGACGTGTCGGGCGGTCGCTGACGGCGATCAGAACAGCTCGAGCTGCTCCCACGTGACGGCGACCTCGCTGACGGTCTTCCAGACGAGTCGGCCTCGACTGCCGGGTCGGCGCACCATCACCAGTTCGGGGCGGAGCGAGCGGGCGGCACCGTCGGGATCGTGGAGCGTGATGCTGCCGTCCGGTTCGACCCGAACCACCTTGCCGACGAGCCATCGGCCCCCGTCGTGTCGCTTGAAACGGATCGGCTCGGCGAGACGCAGTCCGACTGCGTTCAGGGTCCGCTCGGCCATGTCATGACGATACGGCAATGGTGCGCGCGCGACGTGGAGATCAGCGGTACCGTGGTTGTCGATGACCGATCAGTTCAGCTCCACTCCGACGCTCGATGCCGACGAAGCTGCCGACCACAACGAGGTCGTCGCCGAAGCGGTATCGGTGATCGACGGTGCGCTGGCCAAGATGATGCAGCGTGACCTGGTGTCGTCCGGGGAGGTCGCCGACCTCCTCCTCGACCTGCGCACACTGCTCACCGCCTGAGCCGGCAAGACCACCCCCCAGACGCCTCTCGCCGTCCGGTGAGAGTCAGACCTTCGCGAGTCGCTTGAATGCGTCGTCGAGGCACTCGGCGAGCAGCGCAGGCTCGGTGATCGCGGCCGTGTCGACGTGCATCGCCATGTCGAGGCTGCCGAGATACGACATCAACGTCAGATTGAACGCGACGCCGAGCAGCGGGCCGATCGGGTAGATCTCGAGCAGTTGCGCCCCCGACACGTAGACCGGGATCGGTGATCCCTTGACGTTCGACGTGGCGAAGTCGACGGTGTGCGCCTGCTGCCGCGCGAGTCGGGTGATCAACGAGGTCGGCAGCACCGACGTGATCGCTGCCAACGCGTCGAGGCCCGCCGACTTCGACGCTTCGCGGGCGGCGACGCTCTGTTCGTGGATCGCCCGGAACCGTTCGTCGATCGGCATGTCACCGGTCGGCACGAGCATGCGCGCCAGCGAGAACGCGTTGCCGCCCGAGTCGGCGGTGCGGGTCGAGATCGCCATCGACGCCCGGAGGGTGTCGACCGGCGAGCCGAGCCGGATGTGGTAGTTCGCCGCGGCGTCCGCCGCTGCGGTGAGGAACGCCGTGTTGAGGGTGCCCCCCAGCTTCTTGGCGGCGTCCTTGGTCGGCCGGAACGGCGCTCGCAGGGTCTCGACGTGGCGGTCGAGGGAGCGCGCCGTCCACAGGGGTGAGCGTGCCGCCTCGGTGTCGGACAGCTGCGACACGATGCCCTGGAGCGTTCGCGACGCCGCACTCGACGCGTCGGGCAGGCTCGTCGGATCGGCCAACAGATCGCGGACCTGACGGGCGATGCCCATCGGGATCCGCAAACCGCCGGCGACCAGATCGCGGATGGGGTCGGCCGGGTCCGGCTCGGGGGGAGCGGTTTGCTCGGCGTCGACGGCCAACGGTGGGAGTTCGGGAGCGTCGCGTTCGAAGTCGAGGTACTGCATCGACAGTTCGACACCCCGTTCCCCGTCGGTGATCGTGTGGTGCATCTTGGCGATGAGGGCCGCCTTGCCGCCGCGGAGCCCTTCGACGACGATGAACTGCCAGAGCGGACGGGTCCGATCGAACGGGTCGGCGACGAGGAGCGTGGCCAGGTCGACGACCTGCTGGACCGTGCCGGGCTTCGGACAGGCGATGCGGCGCAGGTGGCGGTCGAGCGAGAACTCGGGATCGTCGACCCAGACCGGCGCCGACAGGTTCGCCGGGCTCGGCACGACCCGCTGGCGAAGGCGCGGGATCGCTGCGACGGCGTGTTCCATCTTGCGTCGGAACGAGTCGGGGTCGGGTGCGCGGTCGAGGATGGCGACGCTCGCGAAGTTCGATGACAGGTGCGGGTCCTTCTCGAGTCGCCACATCAACCCCTCGGCGTCGGACATCGCCCTGTCGAACCGCATCTCATCCGTCATGGCGCCCGATCCTAAGCGGTCGGTGCCGGACGTGCGGTGGCCGGTCGTCAGGCCACGCCGAGTCGGATGAACACCCGGCGGGCGATCAGCGCCATGCCGACGCCGGCGACGACGCCGCCCACGATGTCGGAGCCGTGGTGGATCCGGACGAAGGGCCGGCTGACGGCGACGGTGGCCGCCATCGTGCCCCACAGCGGGATCGATCGCTTGCCGTCCCAGGCGATGAGGGTCGTTGCGGCGAAGGCAGCGGCGCTCGCGTGTCCGCTCGGGAACGACGAGGTGAGCGGGGTGCGGATGTCGAAGCGATCGTCGCCGTCGGTGGTCGGGCGGCGCCTCTTGAACAGACGCTTGAGACCCTGGTTCACCACGAGGCTCTCGAGGCCGATCCCGACCCCGAGCGCCACGACCTGGTCGGGTCGGCCGAGGGCGATGCCACGCACGATGTTGGAGGCGTGCCAGATACCGCTGAACTCGCCGGCGTTCGTGGCGGCGTTCATGATCGCGCTCACCACGGGTTGGTCGCGCCACGGCTCGAGGAAGGCGTCGACCGTGTCGTCGAATCGGCGCACCGCCTCGCCGAACGTCGAG
>JBPEWX010000166.1:0-1525 GCA_052032235.1 Ilumatobacter sp.
ACCGTCGGCGAACTCGCATACGTACTCGGTCGGTGCGACGTCGAACCCGTCGATCAGGAATCCGACGACCAGGCAGTCGCTCCCGAACCGGCAGTCCTCGACCCGGCCGACCGCGATCACCCTCGGTCCGGTCGGCGGTGCGCTCGTCGTCGGCGCACTGGTCGCCGGTGCTGCACCGGTCGCCGGTGCGCTCGACGGTGGTGCGGTGGTCGGCGGTGTGGTCGTCGGGTCGGGCTCGGTCGACGCGACCGTGGCCACCACCGTCGACGCTGCGCTGGTGGCAGGCACAGACGTCGGAACGGGGTCGGTCGGCGTCGGGACCGGGGGAGCGGTGACGACCGTGGCGACCTCGTCGTCGCCCCATCGGTCGACGAGCCCGGTCACGACGATGGTTCCGGCGATCAGCAGCAGCACGGCGATCGCGACGGCCGTCACGATCCAACCGCCGTGCCGGCCGGGCGGGGCCACCACCGCGGGTCCGGCCTCGTGCACCGTGAACGAGCCCGACCCGGTCCGGTCCCCGTCGCCCGTGTGCTCGGTCCACCCCATCACGACGTCGTAGGTGGGGGCGCGGCCGACGACGACCGTCGGCAGGACCGCCCAGCCACCCGGCTGGAGCAGGATCGGTTCGACGATCGGCTCGTTCTCCCAGGGGCCGCCGGAGCCGGCGGCACGGTAGCTCACGATGTCGATCGAGGTCGGGGGAGCGGATGCCCGAACCTCGACCCGCCAGTGGGCGTCTCGGCCCTCGCGGACGAGCGTGATCGAGACCGGCGGCGTCGCAGCAGGGTGACGCGACTGCGCGGCGCGCACCGCACGGGGCCGCTGTCGGGCGAGCGCGACGGCAGCGACGAGCGCCGCCGCGACGGCGACGAGCGCGACGCCGAGACTGATCACCGATGCCTCCACCGGCTCATCCTCGCAAACCTCGCGCCGGAGGTCGTGGACCGACCGGGTGGTCGTCACCTGGGGCGATGTCACGAATATGTCGCCGTTTCGTCACGCGTCGCTCCTATGGTGGTCCCATGGTGCTCGCGGTGCTCGACTTGGGGATCGACCTCGACGTGTGGCCCTGGATCTGGCTGGGGACGGCGGTGTTGTTCGCCCTGGTCGAGCTGGTCGTCGTCGGCGGGTCGTTCATCATCCTGCCGTGGGCGGTGTCGGCGTTCGTCGCTGCGATCCTGGCGTTCTACGACGTCTCGATCGAGATCCAGTGGGCGGTGTTCGTGTTCGGCGGCGCCCTCGTGTTCGCGGGCCTGTACAAATGGGCACAACGCTTCATGAAGACCCACGCCATGACACCGGGTGTGGGCGCAGAACGTCTCGTCGGACTCTCGGGCATCGTCACGACGCCCGTCGATCCGATGGACACCGATCGTCGCGGTCGGGTCACCGTCGAAGGCGAGGTGTGGGGCGTCGTCGACGCCAACCGCCCCTACGCCGAAGGCGAGCAAGTGCGCATCGTGTCGGTGCGCGGGACCCGAGTCGTGATCGAGCCCGCCGGCGGGTCGGCGGGTACCACTCA
>JBPEWX010000167.1:0-2443 GCA_052032235.1 Ilumatobacter sp.
GGCAGATATCGGCGGAGGTCGTAGTTGGCGACGGTGTCGGCGTGGTCGTAGGCGCTGATCCCGGCCTGGTTTCGGTGATGCGGGTCGGCGCCGGCGTCGAGGAGCACGCGGATGACCGATCCGTCGCCGTCACGGACGTTGAACATCGCAACGAGGAGGGGCGTGCGACCGGTCCGATCGGCAGCGTCGACCGGGGCACCGGCGGCGATCAGCGCGCGACCGATGTCGGCGTGAAGCGACTGGGCGGCGAAGTGGAGCGGCGTCCAGCCCTGCCGGTCGGCCAGAGCCGGGTCGGCACCCGACTCGAGCAACCGGGTCACATCAGCCGTCCTCCCCTCGAGCGCGGCGTAGTGCAGATCGCTCCGTCCGGCGCGGTCCAGCTCGGCCATGGTCGAAGTCTCGCAGGTGCTGCCACCCGACCGGAGAGCGGATCGGCTCAGTCGAGGGTCAGTTCTTGTGCCAGTACGCCGAGGAGCTGTTCGGTCTCGCCGGCGGCGATGGCGGCGATCGCCTCGTCGGCCCGTGAGGCGTCGAGCGGGAAGAACCCGCTCATCGACCGGAACGTGTCGCCGACGGGCAGCGGCCGTCCGACGAAGTACTGGTCGTCCTCGATGCGGTCGTCGAGTTGCACACCGCTGACCACGACGATCTCGTCGGTGGCGACGTTCCGCAGCCGCAACTCGCCACCGGCCGGTCCGCCACGGGTCGACTGCACGGCGTACACCGCACGCGGCGTGTCTCGCCACACGGCAGCGAGTTCGCGTTCGTCGTCGGGCAACAGCTGCCCTCGCTGCTCGACGAACTGGTTCCACTCCTCGTACTCGTGCAGCACCAGGTCGGTCGTGAACGGCAGGTCGATCAGGCTCTCGTAGAGGTCGTCGGCGTGTTCCGACAGTCCGGCCGCGACGAACTCGACCATGTCGGGCGCTTCGCCACGGACGAAGCGGCACGCCTTTTCGTACAGCCACGGTGCCCGTTCGTCGAGGGTGAGCGTCTCCTTGCCGAGGTGGCACACCTTGTACTTGCGTCCCGACCCGCACGGGCACGGGTCGTTGCGCTTCACGTCGGTGCGGGCGCGTCGGCCGGTGAACGGTTGGATCTCGTCGAGCAGTCGCACCGCTTCTTCGGGCAGGAGCGACTCGTCGTCGGCCCGCGTCACGCCGGCGCGGGTGAGCAGCTGCTGGGCCTTGGCCGGCTCGGATCGGTCGGCGGCGTTGAAGGCCGCTTCGACGAGGAGGAGCGAGTGGGTGGTCGAGTCGTCGACGTGTTCCTCGACGATGCGGATCGCGTCGTCCCAGTCGCCGGCGATCGAGTGGCAGAGCGACTGGAGCCACACGACGCCGCTCACGTCGACGCCGGTGCCGGCGACACCGGTGAGGATCGAGTCGGTGAACACGCTGAGGGCGTGGAAGTTGAGTCCGTGTTCCTGTGTCTCTTGGAGGAAGGCGCCGGTGATGGTCGAGTCGGCGAGGAGCCCGGCGAACAGGATGCGGGCGCCGGCCCGTTCGTCGTCGGTCTCACCGAACGCCGCCTCGCCCATCTCGGCGACGAGTGCGCAGGCGCCGACCATCATCATGAGCCCGTCGATCTGGCCGTCGTCGAGGCCGTACGCGGCGCTGAGCCGGTTGCGGTTCTGCCAATCGACCAGCCCGTCCCAGTCGAAGCCGGCCTCGGCGACGAGACCGTCGCGCAGCTCGAGCCCGGCCGCGGTGCACAGTTCGGGTACCGGTGCGATCGGCGCCGCACGGAAGGCTTCGCCGTTTCGTGCGAGCGCTGCGAGGAGCACCGAGACGACGACCGTGAACTGTGGCCGTTGTGACGCGTCGCCGAATCCGCTGGCGTCGTGTTCGGTCGCGACCTCGTCGTACGCGGCGCGGACGGCGGCGACCTGGTCGGGGTCGGGCGCCGGTGCCTGGTCGAGCGGTTCGACCCGGATGCCGTCGGTGGTGACGTGGAACGCCGCGATCGGGCCGATCCCGTCGAGCCAGTCGGCGCTGCCGTAGATGACGTCGGCGTCGAGGCGCGGCACCGGGTTGGTGACCAGCCACCACGCCAGCGTGATGAGGTGTGGTTCGGCACGCACGTAGCCACCGGGGATCTCGTGCGGCGTTCCGTCGGAACGGGTGCCGTCGCTGCTCTCACCGCTGGCGTCGTCGGGGTCGATCGGCACGGTCCAGACCGTCCCGTCGTGCAGCGCCGGTGCAAAGGCGAGCGACTCACCGATCGCGGCGAAGCGGCCGTCCATCTGCACGGCCCGCCGGATGTCCATCTCCGACACCTCGGCCCGCTCGGCCAGTTCGGACGACGGCACCGCCCCACTCCCGATCAGTTCGACGAGACGCTCGACCAGTTCATCACTCACACCCCCAGTGTGCCCGGAGAAGCCGGGTCGGGTGTCGTACGGAACGACGACGGAGAACCGGGTCGGGTGTCGTACGGAACG
>JBPEWX010000168.1:0-3896 GCA_052032235.1 Ilumatobacter sp.
GCCGAGTTCCGGCGCCAGGTCGAGGGCGAGAGTGTCGAGGGCGCCCAGTCGGTGCTGCGAGCGGCGATCCACGACGGTGCCGACGCCGAGGTGTTGAAGCCGTGGTTCACCGACGTCGTCAGCGACCACCTGCTCGGCTACGGGCACGGGGCGATCTACGCCCAGAAGGCGTTCCAACTCCTCGAACGAATCGGATGGGACCGGGCCGACACCGTGCTGCCGCATCTCGTGCCGACCATCGTCTACGGCACCCGTGAAGACAAGTTGCCGTACATGAGGCTGTTCCACCGCGGCGTCGACCAGTTGGACCTCCGCGACCTCGCTGAACGCGCGAGCGAACCCGACCCGAACTGGGTCGACGACGGGCGATTGCTGACGGCGCTGCTCGGGTCCGACCGCACCGAGGCCGCTCTCGCCACCGGCGCCGCGCTGGCGGGCGGCGCCTCACTCGAGGACGTGCTCGACGTCGTCACGTCGGCCGTGTCGGAACGGATGCTGCGCTACGACACCGACGGCGAACGCGACTTCCACGACGACTTCGGCTGGCTCGACATCACACACGGCATGACCTACGCCAACGCGGCGCGGTGGCACGTGGGTGACGGCCCGGTCACCGTCGACGACGTCCGCCTCGTGTTGTGGACGGCGTTCCTGGCCAACTGGACCGGTCGGCACGAGTGGCACACCGCCGTCGGGGAGCGGGCCGAGATCGAACCCCGCTCGAACGACCTGCTCGAGTACGGGCGCTCGCTCCAGCACGAGGCGTTGCTCGACGGGACCACCGCATTCATCGTCCACGCCCACGCCGTCAAGATGAGCGTGGCCGCGACCGAGGAAGCGACCCGGTTGGGAACGACGGCGCCCCTCGACGCAACGGCCCGCTTCATGGCCGCCCCGAAGCTCGAACGCTTCGTCGCCGCCACCGTGACCCGCAGCATCGACTTCCTCAGCGGCAAAGCCCACCGCGACTGACCCGTCGGAGGCAATCGGGTCGGGTGTCGGAGGCAATCGGGTCAGGTGTCGGAGGTGACGGCGAGGAACGAGCCGTTACCGGCAGATCACCTGACCCGGGGTCGGTGCGCGAACCCGAGGGAGCGAGTCGCTGGGTCGACCACAGGATCCCGGGTCAGGTGACCGCTGGTAACGCCTCGCCCAGGGGGCGAGTCGTCACCTCTGGCACCTGACCCGGAGTGGTCGGTTACTCGGGGGTGTCGGTGGGGCCGTCGGCGAGGATCTGGTAGAGCTTCGCCGTCGTCTCCTTGATGGCGGCGGTGGCGGCCTCGACCTGGTCGGTCGACCCGAACCGTCCGATCTGGCGGGCAGGGCCGACGAGCTCGGCCATCGCGCCTCGGATCTCGCCGTGGCGGGAGACCTCGCCCTCCCACGGCGGCGTGCCGTCCCCTTCGGCGTCGAACTCGCCGAGTCGCTCGCGACCCTCGTCGGTGAGCTCGTAGCGCGGCTTGGCGTCGTCGTCGTTCGCGGTCTCGGCGATGAAGCCGCGGTGCTCGAGGCGCTTGAGGGCGGGGTAGATCGAGCCGGAGCTCGGCTTCCACTTGCCGCCGCTGCGCTCGTCGAGCTCGGCCATCAACTCGTAGCCGTTCATGGGTCGTTCGGCGAGGAGGGTGAGGATCGAGCGGCCGACGGCGCCCCGGCGAGCCCGCTTGCGGCCGTGGCCGTGCGGGCCACGATGGTGTCGATGATGCTTGGGCATGTGCTGCCTCTTTCCGTGTCGGGGAAACGGCGGCGGCCGTTCTGACCGGCTTGCTGTCGTTTCAGGTATCGATATGTCGTTACGGTAGCGACATATCGATACCGATACAACCCCACCACTCGAGATCGGTCAGACTGCGGTGATGCCGACCGTCGGCTTGCTCCACACCGCAGCGGTGCACGTCGCCACCTTCGACGAGCTCGTCGGCGAGTTGGCGCCCGGCTGGACGGCCGAGCACCTCGTCGACGAATCGTTGCTCGAACGGGCCCGGCTCGACGGCCTCGCTGCGGCGAGCGACGCCGTCGGGCGAGCGTTGCTCGACCTCGCCGCCCGCAACGTGGACCTGATCGTCTGCACGTGCTCGACGATCGGGGGTCTCGCCGAGGCATCGGCGGGCTCGGTCGACGTCCGGGTCGTGCGCGTCGACCGCCCGATGGCCGAGCTCGCCGTCGACGCGAGCGGGCGCGTCGCGATCGTCGCCGCGCTCGAGAGCACCGTCGGCCCCACGACCGAACTCGTCGCCGGGACCGCAGCCGGGCGCGGCGTGCACGTCGAGATCGACACGCACGTCGTCGCCGGGGCGTGGGAACGTTTCGAGGCCGACGACCTCGACGGCTACGTCCGGGCGGTCGCCGGCGCGCTGCCTTCCCTGGCCGCGAGCGCCGCGGTCGTCGTGCTCGCTCAGGCGTCGATGGCTGGCGCCGTCGCCATCGCCGGCGACATCGGCATCCCGGTGCTCACCAGTCCGCGCACCGCCATCGAGCAACTCCTCCGCTGACCCCGCTCGGCGGGACTACGACGCGTTGCGGATGCCGTCGACCATCAGCGTCGTGAAGCGGGCGATGAGGTCGTCGACCTCGGGGGCCTCGCCGCCGCGGACCTGAGCGATCAGGGCGATCTTCGGTGCCAGTTGCACGAGGCCCTGCATCGTCGACCAGCACAACCAGGTGACCTCGTCGACGTCGACCGACAACTGCTCGTTCTCGACCATCGTCCGCACGACTCGGTCGAGTACCTCGTACGCCTCGAGCCCGCACGACTGCAGTTCCGGATCGTCGACGTCGACGATGTCGGTGCGGAACATGACCTCGCAGTGGCCGCGGTTGGTCGTGGCCATCCGGACGTAGGCCTGCCCCAGTGCGGTCAGCTGTTCGACCGGGTCGTCAGTGGTCGAGATCGCGGCTTCGGAGGCGTCGTGCAGGGCGGCGAAGCCCTCCTCGGCGACCGAGGTCAACAGGCCCTTCATGTCGCCGAAGTGGTGAGCCGGCGCCGTGTGCGACACGCCGGCACGCCGCGCGACCTCGCGCAGGCTGAATCCGCCCGCGCCGCGTTCCTCGATCACCTCGACGGCCGCGCGACGCAGCGCGTTCGGCAGATCGCCGTGGTGGTAGCCGTCGCCGGACTTGCCGGCTCCGGAGGTCGGTGCGGTCGTGGCCGATGTCACGTCGCCCATCCTAGTCGGAGCCCCCTTGCATCTTGACGCTGCACAGATCCATCTTTACAGTGTCACCTGACATCGTCAAGATTGGAACAACATGACTACCACCCCGCTCCACGAGACCGCATCACCGCCCGGTGAGCCCACCGCCGGCGACCGCCACCGATGGGCGATCCTCGCCGTCACCTGCCTCGCCGTGTTCGTCACGGTCCTCGACGGCACGATCGTCAACGTCGCCCTCCCGACCTTGACCGTCGACCTCGGGGCGACGACCCGGCAGTTGCAGTGGATCGTCGACGCCTACCTGCTCGTCTTCACCGGACTGCTCCTCGCCGCCGGCGGACTCGGCGACAAGTACGGCCGCAAGCGAATGCTGATCGCCGGCCTCGTCGTGTTCGGCGCCACCTCGGCGTACGCCGGGTCGGTCGACTCCGCCAACACCCTCATCGCCGGTCGCGCACTGATGGGCATCGGTGCCGCCATGATCTTCCCCGCGACCCTCGCCATCATCACCAACGTCTTCACCGACTCGACCGAACGGGCCAAGGCGATCGGCGTGTGGAGCGCCGTCAGTGGCATGGCCGTCGCGTTCGGTCCGATCGTCGGCGGCTGGCTCCTCGAGCGCTACTGGTGGGGATCGGTCTTCTTCATCAACGTGCCGATCACGATCATCGTGGCCGTGGCCGCGTGGCGCCTCATCCCCGAGTCGCGAGAACACGACGCACCCCGACTCGACCTCCCCGGCGT
>JBPEWX010000169.1:0-6936 GCA_052032235.1 Ilumatobacter sp.
CCGTCTGTTCAGGTGAGGAGGGCGGCGAGCGCGTCGACGTAGGGGGCAGGGTCCTCGTCGACGGCTTCTCCGTAGAGCTTGACCTTGGGCTCGGTCCCACTCGGGCGGATCTGCACCCGCACACCGCCGTCGAGATCGAAGCGAAGGAGGTCGGCTTCGGGGTACTCCTCGGTCGCTCGCACGGTGCGACCGCCGATCTCCGATGGTGGATTCGTCCGCAGCTCGAGCACCTTGGCCTTTGCCTCGGCCGGCGGCATCCGGACCGACGCATCGGCCAGCACGTGTTTCCCGTACCGTGCGGCGATGTCGTCGAGCCAGTCCTGCATCGTGCGACCCTCGGCCGCGGCGACGGCGGCCATCTCGGCGAAGAGCACGGCGGCCGTGATGCCGTCCTTGTCGAGGGGCTGGCCGGCCACGAGGTAGCCGAGCGCCTGCTCGTAGCCGAACACGAACCGGTGGTCGGGGTGATCGTGGACGGCGCGTGCGATCCACTTGAACCCGGTGAAGGTCTCGGCCGACGACACACCGTGACGTTCGGCCATCTTGCCGAGCAGTGACGACGACACGAGGGTCGTGACGACCAGGCGATCGTCGCCGTCGGTGGTCGACAGGATGTAGTCGGCGAACAGCCACCCGATCTCGTCACCACCGAGTCGACGCCACGAACCGTCGGGCTGACGGATCGCCGCACCCAGGCGGTCGGCGTCGGGGTCGTTGGCGATCGCCACGTGAGCGTCGGCCGCCGCAGCGGTCTCGAGCAGCAGGTCCATCGCTCCCGGCTCCTCCGGGTTCGGGAACGACACGGTCGGGAACGTGCCGTCGGGCTCGAACTGGGCCTCGACGACCGCCGGTGCCGGGAGACCTGCCGCCTCGAACGACCGCAGGATCGTCGCGCCGCCGACGCCGTGCATCGCGGTGTACGCGACGGCAACGCCTTCGACGTCGGGACGACGGCGGACCGACGGCACCGACGCGACGTAGGCGTCGACGAGTGGATCGCCGACCATCTCGATCAACGGGTCGTCCTCGGCTGCGAGCTCGACCGTCGTCGGGTCGTAGCGGTCGATGCATTCGGCGATGCCGGTGTCGTGCGGCGGGACGATCTGTGCGCCGTCACCGAGATAGACCTTGTAGCCGTTGTCGGCGGGCGGGTTGTGCGAAGCCGTCACGACGACGCCGGCCGCCGACCCGGTCTCGGTGATCGACCAGGCGAGCACGGGAGTCGGTACCTGCTGATCGAACAGCCTCACCCTGATCCCCATCTTCGCCCACACCCTGGCCGAGTCGAGCGCGAAGACGTCGCTCTTGCGACGAGCGTCGTAGCCGACGATGATGCCGCGTTCCCGGGCATCGTCTCCCTGCTCGAGCAGGTAGGCGCCGAGCCCCGCTGCGGCCTGCCGGACGACCAACCGGTTCATCCGTTGCGGTCCGGCGCCGACGGCCGCTCGGAGGCCGGCCGTCCCGAACTGGAGACGGCCGGTGAATCGGGTCGTCAGCTCGTCGTCGTCGCCGTCGACGAGCGCGGCGAGTTCGTCACGGATGTCGTCGTCGGGTTCGGCGGCGAGCCAACGTTCGGCGGCGGAGCGTGGAGATTCGGTCACGTCACCAGCGTAGGTCCGAACCGGCGACGAGTCAGCCCCGCACGATCGGATCAGGCCAGCGTGCGCAACTCGACGAGCGGTCGCGGCCCGACGTGGGAGATGACCTCGGACGCCGCGATCGATCCCAGTTCGCCGCACCGGGCCAGGGTCTGGCCCGACGTGAGGCCGTGCAGGAAGCCGGCCGCGTACAGATCACCGGCGCCGGTGGTGTCGACCACCTTCGGGACCGACCGGGCGGGGATCTCGATGAGGTCGTCGCCGGTGACGATGATCGAGCCTCGTGCACCCACGGTGATCGCAGCGAACTCGCAGTGCTTGCGCAGTTCGGTGACCGCTTCGAAGAACGTCTCGGTCTCGTACAGCGCCACCAGCTCGGCCTCGTTGCCGAAGAGCAGGTCGACCTGGTCACTCACGAGGGCACGGAAGTCGTCACGGTGCCGGTCGACGCAGAACGAGTCGGAGAGTGTGAGCGACACCATCCGGCCGGCGTCGTGGGCAACGGTGGAGGCGTGGCGAAAGGCCTGCTTGGCGTCGTCGCGGTCGTACAGATACCCCTCCATGTAGAGCACCTTGCCGGCGGCGATCGCGCCCTCGTCGAGGTCGGAGGTCCCGAGCAGGCTGGACGCACCGAGGTAGGTGTTCATCGTCCGTTCGGCGTCGGGGGTGACGACGATGATGCAACGCCCGGTGGGCGTGTCCGGGTCGTGGCTCCCGGCTCGGAAGCTCACGCCGACGGCGTGGAGGTCGTGGCCGAACACCCGACCGAGTTCGTCGTCGGACACCTTGCCGATGTAGGCCGCCGTGCCACCGAAACTCGCGACACCGCACATCGTGTTGGCGGCGGATCCGCCCGACATCTCGACCGCCGAGCCGAGGGCCTGGTACAGCATGACGGCCCGATCGGTGTCGATCAGGTCCATCCAGCCCTTCGTCAGTCGGTGCTCGTCGAGAAAGGCGTCGGGAGCGTGCGAGATCACGTCGACGAGTGCGTTGCCGATCCCGACCACGTCGAAGCGTGCGTCGTCACCGTCGAAGCCTGCAAGATGCCCGGTCACCGTCGAGACGCTAGCGGTACGGCGGCGATCACGAACAGATCGCGGCCGTGGCGACCCGAACCCGAGGATTCGGGCGGCGACGCCAGCGATACGCTCGTCCGCGTGACTGCCGTCGATGCTCCGCACACCGCCGACCCGTACCGCCTCCCCCGCCACACCCGGCCGAGTCGGTACGAGGTCACCCTCGAACCCGACCTCGGAGGCGCCTCGTTCACCGGCGAGGTGACGATCGCGGTGACCACCGACGAGGCGAGCGACCAGTTCGTCCTCAACGCGATCGAGCTCGACATCGCCTCGGTGACGGTCGACGGCGCATCGGCCGACTTCGAGCTCGACGAGACGACCGAACGCCTCGTCGTGCGCCCCGACGGCGGCGTCGCGACCGGCGACCACACCCTGCACATCGTGTTCACCGGCATCCTCAACGACCAGCTGCGCGGTTTCTACCGCAGCACGTACCGCGACGCCGACGGCAACGAGCAGGTCATCGCCACCACCCAGATGCAGTCCACCGACTGCCGCCGTGCGTTCCCGTGCTGGGACGAACCCGACTTCAAGGCCGTGTTCGGGATCACGCTGGTCGTCGAGCCACATCTGCTCGCCGTCTCGAACGGACGCGAGATCGAGCGCACCGAGCGTGACGACAAGCTCGTGATCCGGTTCGCCGACACGATGGTGATGAGTTCCTACCTCGTCGCGTTCGTCGTCGGTCCGCTCGAGGCGACCGACTGGCACGACGCCGACGGCATCCCGGTCCGGCTCGTCCACGTGCCCGGCAAGGGCCACCTGACCGGCTTCGGGCTCGACGTGGCCACGTTCTGCCTGCGCTGGTTCCAGGACTACTACGGCATCGCCTACCCGAGCGACAAGGTCGACCTGCTGGCGCTCCCCGACTTCGCCGCCGGCGCCATGGAGAACCTCGGCTGCATCACCTTCCGCGAGAACCTCTTGCTGGTCGACCCTGCGACGTCGACCCAGAACGAGCGTCAGCTCGTCGCCGATGTGGTCGCGCACGAGCTCGCCCACATGTGGTTCGGCGACCTGGTCACCATGCGGTGGTGGAACGGCATCTGGTTGAACGAGGCGTTCGCCACGTTCATGGAGATCGCCGCCTGCGACGCCTTCGCCCCGCACTGGGAACGCTGGACCAGCTTCGGCCTCGAGCGGAGTGTCGCGTTCGAGACCGACTCGCTGTCGTCGACGCGGTCGGTCGAGTTCGAGGTACGGAGCCCCGCCGACGCCGAGGGCATGTTCGACGTGCTCACGTATCAGAAGGGCGGCGCACTGCTGCGGATGCTCGAGCAGTACCTCGGTGAGGAGCGCTTCCGAGACGGCGTCCGGCACTATCTCGCGACGCACTCGTACGCGAACACCGAGACCGGCGACCTGTGGGACGCGATCGAGCACACGTCGGGCGAGCCGGTACGCCGGATCATGGACTCCTGGATCTGGCAGCCCGGCTATCCGCTCGTGTCGGCCAGGATCGACGGTGGCGACCTGGTGCTGTCGCAGCGACGCTTCACGTTCGATCGTGACGCCGCCGACGCCACGCTCTGGGCCGTGCCCGTGCGGGTTCGGCAGGGTGACGAGTCGACCGACGTGCTGCTCGACGGTGACGAGATCCGCCTGCCTGCCGGCGACGGCCCGATCGTCGTCAACGCCGACGGTCACGGCTTCTTCCGTGTCGAGTACTCCGACGAGCTGCGCGACCGCCTGTCCACCGAGGTGGTCGCCTCGCTGTCGACGCTCGAGCGGTACAACCTGGTCGACGACGCGTGGAACGCCGTCACCGCCGGGACGATGGGGGCCACCGAGTTCGTCGAGCTCGCGCGCCGCTTCGCCGCCGAGCGAGAGTACGGGGTGTGGCAGGCCCTGGCGATCGGCCTGCGTGGGGTGCGCCGTCTCCTGCCAGAAGAAGGTCCGTCGGTCGACGGCTTCCGGGCCATCGTCCGCGATCTCGCCGGTCCGGCACTCGCCGACCTGGGCGAACCGGTCGACGGCGAATCCGACCTGACGGCGAAGGCCCGCGGGCTGCTGCTCGGCGTGATGGCGGTCCAGGCCGGCGATCCCGACACGATCGATCGCGCGAATGCGATCTACGAGGCGTGGAGCGACGACCCCTCCTCGGTCGACGCCGAGCTGGCCGCCGCCGCCACCGGCGTGGTGGCCGCGACCGGCGACGCCGAGACGTACGAGCGCTTCCTCCGGGTCGCCGAGCACGGCGACACCCCGCAGGCCCAGTTGCGTCACCTGTATCTGCTCGCCGAGTTCGACGACGACGAGTTGATCCGACGCACGTGCGAGTACGCCATGAGCCCGGCGGTCAAGACCCAGAACGCGCCGTTCCTGCTTCGCGCCTGCATCGGGAACCGCTCGCACGGCGAGGTCGCGTGGCGGTTCGTCCGTGAGCACTGGTCGGATGCGAACGATCGCTTCCCCCGCAACACCATCGTCCGGATGGTGGAGACGGTGAAGCTGCTCGATCGCCCCGAACACGTCCACGAGTCCCAGGCGTTCTTCGCCGAACATCCGATCGAGCAGGCCACCCAGACGCTCGAGCAGCTGCTCGAACGACAGCGGGTCAACGCTCGCGTTCGGGTCGACAACGAGGACGCCGTCCGCGAGGCCCTCGCCGGCTGAACCCGGTCGGGGCGGCGGGCGAGCGACGTCTGCTCACCCGGCCCCATCGCACGTGGCCGAGTGGGAGATTCGCCCACCGTCCGTGGTCGGTGCGATACTGCCGAGATGCCGATCGAACCGCCGATCGGACCGAAGCCTCCCATCGGGCGGGGATGGCTGATCGACCAGATCACCGCATTGGTCGACCGGGGTGGCCTCGGTCTCCTCACCCTCACCGGCCTGCCAGGGGTCGGCAAGACGACCGTCGCGCGTTGCGCGCTCGCCCGGCGCCCGCACCGCTGGATCGACGCCGACGACCTCGCCCGGCGCCTCCCGCCCGCCGATGTCGTCGGTGTCGGTGACATCGTGGTGGTCGACGGCGTCACCGACGACGAGGCGCAGCGAGCAGCGATCGAACAGCTCCTCGACCGCGGCGTCCGGCTCGTCGCCACGGCACGGCGGCCGCTCCGCGTCGCCGACGAACGGATCGTCCGCGTCTCCCCGCTCCCGGTTCCCGACCCCGCGCTCGCGCCCGAGGCCCTCGCGGCCGAGCCGACCGTGCAGTTGTTCCGCCACGTCGCGATCCGCAGCGGGAGCACACCCGACTGGGACGACACCGAACTCCGAGCCGTCGCCGACATCGCACGGACGGTCGGCGGCCACCCGATGGCGATCGAACTGCTCGCCGCCCGCACACCGGCCTACTCGCCGACCACGCTCGCCGAACAACTGTCCGACGATCGTCGGCGAGCAATGGCGCACGTCATCGACGGTGCCGACGAACTCCTCGACACGATCGAGTGGTCCGCGGTCGACGTGGGCGACCCGGCGGTTCCGGTCCTGACGGCGCTCACCGTCTTCGAGGGACCGGTGCCGATCGATGCGATCGAGCGGGTGACGGGCAGCCGGACCGACGAGCTCCCCGATGTCGTGTCCGACCTCGTCGACGCCCACCTGGTCGACGCGATCCACACCGGGGTGAGTCGATACGCGCTCCCCCCGCTCGTCGCCGAGGCGCTCCGCCACCGCTCCGACGACGTCGACGACACCCGCCACCGCAAGGCGCGTCTCGACTGGTCCGTCACGCTCGCCTCCGACGCCACCTCCACGGCGCGTGGTGAGACCGGTCTCCCCGACCCGCGGCTCGTCGCCGTGGAGTCCGATCTCACGGCGACCCTGCTCGATGCGGTCGACACAGGCCACGCCGACGCCGCCGCGACGCTCGTGGCCGCACTCGCACCGGTGTGGGTCGGCCGCGGTGTCCTGGCCGACGAGGTGGCGCTCGCCCGACGCGCACTCGACCTCGCCGACGGCACCGCGTCGACCGCGGCGACGGCGATCGCCCGCGGCTGGTTCGCGAACCTGCTCGCCGAGCGCCTGGTCGTCGACGAGGAGCTGGACGAGTTCACGTCCCAACGAGCCGCCTCGCTCGCGTGCGTCCCCGACGTCGAACCGGGCGATGCGGTCCGTCTGCTGGCACTGGGGGTCCGGCCCGGTCGGGCGCTCGCCGACCGATCGGGGGTCCTCGAACTCGCTGACCGCGGTCGCTCGATCGCCGCCGACCTCGGAGACCATCGCAGCGTCGTCCGGTTCGAGGTCTGGTCGGGAATGCTCGCCCACCAGGACGGCGACCTGTCCGCCGCCGTCGCCTGGGGCAGTGC
>JBPEWX010000017.1:0-2948 GCA_052032235.1 Ilumatobacter sp.
CCGGGGCAGGTGCGCGAACAGGGAACGAGTCGCTTGGCCAGACCACGGGACCCCGGAGTCAGGTGACCGCCGGTCACGCCTCGCCCCGGGGGCGAGTCGTCACCTCTGGCACCTGACCCGCGACGGTAGCGGCTGTTGGTAAACCGTCTGGCCGGTATAGTTTCGATCATGCGAGAGGTGGTCGTGGACTCGGCGGTGGTGCGTGATCAGAATCGGTGGTTGGCGCTCGCTGCGCTCACCCTGCCGGTGCTGATCATCTCGATGGACGCGACGATCCTCGGCTTCGCGGTCCCCGAACTGTCGACCGCGCTCGCCCCGTCGAGCTCGCAGCTGCTCTGGATCATCGATGTCTACTCGTTCGTCCTCGCCGGGCTGCTGGTCACGATGGGCATCGTCGGCGACCGCATCGGTCGACGGCGTCTCCTCCTCATCGGCGCCGCCGCGTTCAGCGTCGCATCGGTCCTGGCTGCGTTCGCCCCGAGCGCGGAGGCGCTGATCGCCGCACGGGCCCTGCTCGGCGTCGCCGGGGCGACGTTGATGCCGTCCACCCTCGCCCTCATCCGCAACGTGTTCACCGACGACCAGGAACGGCAGATGGCGATCGCGATCTGGGCCGTCGCTTTCTCGGTCGGCGCGGCGATCGGACCCATCGTCGGCGGCTTCCTCCTCGATCACTACTGGTGGGGTTCGGTGTTCCTCGTCGGTGTTCCCGTCACCGCGCTGCTGCTCGTCGTCGGTCCCCGGCTCCTCCCCGAGTCGCGCGACCCGGATCCGCAGCCGTTCGACATCCCGAGCGCCGCCCTGTCGATGGTCGCCATGTTCTCGGTCGTGTACGCGATGAAGTCGTTCGCCGAACACGGCTCGTCCACGCTCGCCTGGATCACACTCGCGGTCGGCCTCGTCGGCGGCTACCGCTTCGTCCGCCGTCAACAGCGACTCGACGACCCGATGATCGACGTCGGCCTGTTCCGGATCCCGCGCTTCACGATGGCGATCAGCGGCAACCTCGTCGCCTGCTTCGGATTCTCCGGGTCGATGTACTTCGTTGCCCAACACCTGCAGCTCGTCACCGGCATGTCGGCATTCCGGGCCGGCCTCAGCCTGCTGCCGTCGGTCGCCGCCACGATCGTCGTGACGCTGCTCGCTCCCGGGGCGGCCCGGCGCATCGGCACGTTCCGGGTGATCTCGCTCGGACTGACCGCAGGCGCCGTCGGCTTCTTCCTGCTGTCGATCGTGGGTGCCGACTCGTCGACCTCGCAGGTCGTCGGGTCGATCCTCGTTCTCAACGCCGGCCTGAGCGCGGCGATGGCCGTCGCCGTCGACGGTGTCATGTCGGCGCTGCCGCCCGAACGCGCCGGTGCGGGGGCGTCGGTGTCGGAGACGGCGAACGAGCTCGGGATCGCACTCGGGACCGCCGTTCTCGGCAGTCTCGCGGCGACGGTCTACCGTGGCGAGATCGCCGACGTCACGACCCTGCCGCCCGACGCCATCGAGTCCGCTCGCGAGACGCTCGGTGCAGCCCAGGCCGCCGCCGCCGAACTCGGTGGTGTCGCCGGTGAGCAACTCGTCCTCGTCGCCAACGACGCCTTCGTCGCCGGTACCCAGGTCGCTGCCACCGTTGCGGCGCTCGCGTTCGTGCCGCTCGCGGTGTGGGCGTGGACGCTCGGCCGGCCTCGTCGGAGCGCGGAGCACTGATGGCCCGTCCGTCGAGCCGCGACCAGATCCTCGACACGCTCGAGCAGGTGATCGTCGACCGTGGCGCGGTGAGTGTCACCCTCGAACTGGTCGCCGACGAGGCCGGCGTCTCGAAGGGCGGCCTGCTCTACCACTTCCCGACCAAGTCGGCGATGTTCCACGGTCTCCTCGACCGGTGCGACGCACAGATCGACGAGGAGCTGCTGGCCGCGCCCGACGAGCCCGCCGATCTCGTCCGCTGGACGATCGGGCTGGCGTACGGGTCGGCGGAGCGACCGAGCCGGCTCTGGCAGGCGGTCATCGACGCGTCCGGTTCGGGCGACCAGTCGTACGACGAGCGGCTCGTCGCGCTGATCGAGCGATCGTACGAACCGCTCGACCGACTCGGCCCGGTCGGCGCTGCGCACACCCGGCTCGTCGCCGACGGCCTCTACTTCGCTCCGTACATGGGCACGCCGACGCCGGCCGTCGAGCTCGTCGAGGGCGTCATCGACGCGATCATCGCCGAACTGGCCGACTGACCAGCGGGTTCGTGCCGGGCGGCCGCGCTCGGCTTGACTTGCGGGCATGGCACAACTCTCCGAATCCGTCACCCTCGACCGCGAGGGCGACGTCGCCGTCATCACCATCGACAACCCGCCGGTCAACGCGCTCAGCTGGCACGTGCGCCAAGGCCTCGCCGACGGGTTCGCCCAGGCGGTCGAGGGCGGCGCGTCCGCGATCGTCCTGATCTGCGCCGGCCGCACCTTCATCGCCGGTGCCGACATCAGCGAGTTCGGCCAGAAGCCGCAGGGGCCGAGCTTGCACGACACCCAGCTCGCCATGGAGAACGCCCCGGTCCCGGTCATCGCCGCGATCCACGGCACGGCCCTCGGTGGCGGCCTCGAGGTCGCCTTGTGTGCGCACTACCGCGTGGCGCTCGACTCGTCGAAGTTCGGCCTGCCCGAGGTCAACCTCGGACTGCTGCCCGGTGCCGGCGGCACGCAGCGCCTGCCGCGCCTCGTCGGCGTGCCGAAGGCGCTCGACATGATGACGTCGGGTCGTCACATCGGTGCCGCCGAGGCACTCGGCGACGGTCTGATCGACGAGATGGTCGAGGGCGATCACGATGCCCTCCGCAACGCCGCGCTCGCGTTCGCCGCCCGCGCCGTCGCCAACAACATGCCGCTCGCCAAGGTCCGCGACCGCGACGAGAAGGTCGCCGAGGCCCGCGGCAACGAGCAGCTGTTCGCCGACTTCCGTGCCACGATCGC
>JBPEWX010000170.1:0-2388 GCA_052032235.1 Ilumatobacter sp.
GGGGCCGGCGTCGTCGCGCTCCGTGACTACCTGAACGAGCCGCCGATCGTCCTGTCGACCGATTCGGCGGTCGACGCCAACCTGCCCGATCCGCTCGACGCGTCACGCATGGAGCGCACGATGCCGCTGGCGATCCGGTACGAGGGTCTTCGTATCGACGACGAGATCATCTCGGTCGGGCTCGACGAGGACAACGAGCTCGAGGTTCCCGACGAGACCGAGGTCGGGTGGTGGAAGTTCGGCTCGGCCCCCGGGCTGCCGGGCGCCACCGTGATGGCGGCCCACGTGTCGTGGAACGATCGCGCCGGGCCCTTCCACCAGCTCGGCAACGCCGAGATCGGCGATCGACTCGAGGTCGACACGGGCGACGGCTACACCCGGATCTATCAGGTGGTCGAGCGGACGATGTACGGCAAGTCCGAACTGCCGGCCGAGCGGATCTGGCGCACGACGGGCCCCGAGACGCTGGTGCTGATCACGTGCGGCGGCGATTTCAACCCGAACATCAACCGCTACCGGCACAACATCGTCGTCTACGCGATCCCGGTCGCGCAGCGCGAGATCGACGAACCGGCCGACACGATCGAGGACCGGGACGACGACGACCGGGACGACGACGTTTCGGCCTGAGACGCCAGGGGTACGGCGCTCGCATGAGCGACGAGACCTTCACCGAACCGACCGCCGATCGTCCGCCGACCGACGCCGAGGCCCGTGCCGCCGAACGAAGCGCCGCCGACGTCGACGTCGAGCGGGTCGCCGAGCACTACGAGGAGGCAGCCGAAACCGGTGCCCACGTCGAGGGCGAAGGCGAGATCGAAGGCGTCACGTCGAACTGACCGACCCCGTCCCAACGCACATCCACCGAAGCGAGCCGCAGCCGCCGGGCTGCGGCTCGTTCGCGTCCCGGCTCAGTCGAGGCCGGCTTCGGCCTCGCCGACCTCGTCGTCGCCGACGTACTCGTCGCGCAGGATCGCGAACGCCTTGCGCAACAGTCGGGACACGTGCATCTGCGACACGCCCACCCGTTCGGCGATGTCGGACTGGGACAGATCCTCGTAGAAGCGCAGCCGCACGATCTCCTGCTCGCGTTCGGGGAGGCTGCTGATCAGACGCTCGACGACCGCTTCGTTCTCGACGTCGCCGAACCCGCGGTCGCCGACGGCCGTCGCCGCATTGCGATCGCTCGCACCGTCGTCGTCAGGGCCCGGGTCGATCGTGCCGACACGACGCGCCGTACCGGCGGCGAGACCGGTGATCACGTCGTCACGGTCGATGTCGAGATACTCCGCGACCTCGTCGACCGACGGCGAGCGGCCCAGCTGGACCGACAACTGATCGTTGGCGCGGCGCACGGCCACGTGCAGCTCCTTCGCGCCACGCGGCACCTTGACGGCCCAGGTGGCGTCGCGGAAGTGGCGCTTCAGCTCACCCTCGATGGTGCGACCGGCGAAGGCCGAGAAGGGCACGCCCACGTCGGGGTCGAAGCGATCGACCGCTTTCACGAGCGCCAGCATCGCCACCTGCTCGAGATCGTCGTCGCGCCCGACGCCGGCGTTGTAGCGCCGCGCGATGTGGATCGCCAGACCCATGTACTCCTCGACGATCCGGTTGCGAACGCGGCGACGTCCGGTGCGCCGGAGTTCGAGGAACAGTTCGTCGACGTCGGACATGGCAGCGGTCACGAGGTGGGGGCCACCCGCTTGACGACGGTGAAGATCCCACCGGCGATGCCGTACTCGTCGACGACGGCGTCGAGGATGCGGCGAGCGAGCACGTCGAGGTCGTCGGGCTCGAGTTCGTCGTCGACCCCGCGGCGACTGCACCGCACCGTCACGGCCTCGTCACCGGCTTCGAACGTGATCTTCAACCGGGCGTCCGGAGTGGCGTCGACGTCGGACAACAGGGCGACGGCCTCGTTCACACCGAGGCGGAGATCGTCGATGGCGTCGACGGAGAAACCGAGGTCGGCGCAGACGGCGGCAGCGACCGCTCGGACGGTCGAGGCGTGTCGGGTGTGGAGCGGGATCTCGATGTCGACGTGTTCGGCCACCCGCGCAAGATACTGCACCGGCGAGCACTTCGCGCCGTCCGGGGGCCGAGGCGACGTTTCGCCCACCGAACGGCGGGGTACCGAGCAACCATGCTCTACACGATCTTCATCATCCTCGCCATCATCGCGTTGCTGCTGTTCATCTTCGGCCGCCGCCGAGTCTGAGGTGACCGCGATGAACACTTCCACCATCACCGACACCATCACCGACACGGTGCCGACCGTCATCTCGGACACCCTGTCCGAGGTCGGCTCGCTCATCGAGACCGTGCCCGAACTCGTCGTCGACGGCGTCGACGCCGGTGTGACGACCGGACGCCGCTTCGCACGTCGAG
>JBPEWX010000171.1:0-4544 GCA_052032235.1 Ilumatobacter sp.
ACTACTACACGTTCTGCACCAGCGTGGCGGGCACGCTCCAAGCCGTGTTCCCGCTCGTCGACGACGGGGGCGCGGTTGTCGAGGGCGGCGAGCTGTCGGTGGTCTTCCTCGAACCCGGCGGCATCGCGGCCGATCAGGGTGAGTCCCCCGAGTTCTCGGTCTCGGTCGACCAGCAGTTCTGGTTCCACGAAGAAGGGCAGCCGATCGACGTGCCGGCCGACGGCCGATCGGCGAGCGGCACCGCCACGTTGCTGCAGTCGGGCGCGATGAACGCCGAGACGGGCGCGATCGAGACGACGCCGTTCGACGTCACCATCGAGATGTCCTGCTGAGCGAACCCGCACCGCGCCGACCGGCGCTGCCACGATAGGACGGTGGGGTACTTCGACGACGAGACCGCGATCCGGCTCGAGGGCGACGGTCGCTGGACGACGTCGATCACCGATCGCTGGAACATCGGGCAGACCGCCAACGGCGGGTACGCGACGCTCGCCGCCCTGCGGTCGCTACGCGAGATCACCGAGCAGCCCGATCCGATGTCGGTGACCACGCACTTCCTGCGTCCCGTCGATGCCGTCGGCACCGCCACGATCGAGGCCGAGCTGGTGAAGCGTGGCCGCACGGTGTCGGTCGGTCGTGCCTCGCTCGAGCTGGACGGGCGGCAGCGGCTGACGACGACCAGCGCGTTCGGCGACCTGGCACGTGACGTCGGCGCCGACGGTGCCGTCACCGTGGCGCCGCCGGCGGTGACACCACCGGAGCGCTGCGTGCCACGGGCCGAGCTCGATCAAGGCGTCGAGCTGCCGATCCTCGATCGTGTCGACGTCGTGATCGACCCGTCGTGTGCACGAGCAGCCGGCTCGGATCGAGCCGTCGTGTCGGGGTGGGTCCGGTTCGCGGACGGGACCGATCCGACGACGATGGCACTCACGATGTTCGCCGACGTGTTCCCACCGTCGCTCTATCCGCTCATGGGCAGCGTCGGGTGGGTGCCGACGATCGAACTGACCGTCCACGTCCGCCGCCGACCCGCGCCCGGGTGGGTGCTCGCCCGATTCGAATGCGACGACCTCGCCGGCGGCCGGATGATCGAGACCGGATCGCTCTGGGACAGCAGCGGCGCGCTCGTCGCCCGATCACGCCAACTCGGACTGCTGCTGGAGCGCTAGTCGTGTTCGGAGAGCCAGAGCAGGACCGATCGGACGCGACGGTTGCTCTCGGGCTCGTCGGTGAGGTGCAACTTGGAGAAGATCGAGTTGATGTGCCGCTCGACCGACTTCTCGCTCATGTGGGCCCGTTCCGCCACGGCGCTGTTGCGCAGGCCCTCGGCGACGAGTGACAGCACTTCGCGTTCGCGTTCGGTCAACTCGTCGAACCGGGACGGTCGCTTCGAGCGCGACTGCACGAACACCTCGACGGCGGCCGGGTCGATCATCGAACTGGCCGAGCAGACGGCGTCGATCGCCGTGGCCAGTTGCCGCCGATCGGCGACGTTCTCCTTGAGCAGGTAGGCGAGGCCCTCGGTGCCGTCTTCGAGCAGCTCGATCACGTAGTCGGCGTCGAGGTACTGGCTCAGCACGATCACCCCGGTGTCCGGATACATCGAGCGGATCTCGCGTGCGGCCGCGACCCCTTCGTTCGTGTGCGACGGCGGCATCCGGATGTCGGTGACGACGAGGTCGGGCCGGTGCTCGGCCACCGCCGCCATCAGACCCGGCCGGTCCTCGGCCTCGGCGACGACCTCGACGCCGGGCAGCGTGCCGAGGACGGCGACGACGCCCTGCCGGAGCAGGAGTGCGTCGTCGGCGATGACGACCCGCGTCGCCTCCTCGGTGTCGTCGGCCGCCGCGCCTCGCATGCGTTCCAGGGTAGATCGCACCGCGTCCCCCGCCGTCAGCCGCGCACGCCACGGGAGGTGGCGAGGATCCGCTGGCGTCCGTCGTCGTCGATCATGATGTACGCCACCCACCAGGCGTTCGGATCGTTGCCGACCCAGATCGCCGTGCGCTCGGGTGAGTTGGTGTCGGCCTTCGCCTCGACCCGGTTGATACCGAACTGCTTGTAGTAGCCGTTCGGGCCCACCACGTTCGGGTCACGATCGAACAGCACGATCAGGTCGTGGTCGCCCGGGTCGCCGACACTCCAGTGGAAGTCGATCGTGTCGGGCGAGCAGCAGTTCTCGTTCCGTCGCAGCGACACGCTGGGCGAGCCCGGGAAGTACTCCTGCTTCGACACGATCTCGCCGAACATGTTGACGTACGCCACCCAGTGGTCCCAGCTCTTGCCAACGCTGGTCGTGTAGCTGTTGTCGCCGTCGTCGTCGACCCAGCGGTCGCGGATCGGGTTCGAGGCGTTGGTGAGGGTGCCGGCGTTCTCGAACAAGCCGATCCAATCGCACGGCCCCTCGATCGGTGAGGTCCAGCGGAGGCGAAACTCGCCGCCCGAGAGGGAGATCGAGGCCGTCGGCTTGCCGACGAAGTCCGTGATGTTCAGACGTCGGTCGTACTCGGCCCGGCCGTGGTCGGCGAACGAGGCGATCAGCATGTTGGAGCAGCCGCCGTAGTTGCGTCCGTCGCCCTGTTCGATGCGGAGTCGGGGGTCGTCGTCGACCGCGTGGAGCACCACCATGTTGCGCAGATGCGTGTAGTCGGTGTCGCCGCCACGGGGCGGCACGTGCGGCACGATGTCGGTCGCGTTCGCCACGGCGTACGACTGGGGCACGAAGGTCGCATGGTGACCGGACATGGTGCGGGTCATCGAGCGGGGTGCGCCGAAGGTGTAGGTGACGACCTCGTCGCGGTCGTAGCCGCGTGCCATCAGTTCGTCGACCAGGTCGAGTGAGCCGAGCGTCGCCAGGGCGCCGCCGAGGCTGTGGCCGGTGAAGTACACACGGGCGTCGGGCACATCGGAGAAGTCGACCAGCGCCAGCACGTTGAGCAGCTTCGTGCGCGAGGCCTGATAGCCGGCTTCGAATCCCTCGTGGACCGCCTTGTTCACCAGTTGGCCGTCGGGCAGCCGGAAGCTGGTGAGGTCGGCTGCCAGGTCGGTCTCGATGTCGCGGAAGTCGGTGAGCGAGAACTCGGTGCCTCGGAAGGCCACCACGACGTCGTAGGTGGCGACGTTACGGGCGACGATCACCTCGGTGTCGACCTCGAACGAGGCACCACCGTCGGTGCCACGGAAGGCGCCGACGAGCTTCCAGCACTCCATCTCGTCTCGCATCTGCACGGCGCCGCCACCGTAGGTGTCGAGCGTCGCCCCGATGCGCTCACCGGGATCGATCTCGTAGGCACGGGAGGAGATGCCGTACATCGTGCGGGCGGTCTGCCAGTCGAACGACTGCGCGTCGGCGCGTGCGCACTCGGGCCGGTCGTCGTCGGTGTCGTATCGGGTGTCGATCCTCCGGTCGGGTGCACCCGAGGGTGTGGCCGGCTCGTACGCCCACGCCGCGACGCTGCCGAGGTGGTCGGCGACGAGGTCGACGCTCGAGTGCTGCGAGTTCTGGAAACAGACCTGTCCGTCGTTTCCGATGGGTGCGATGGCGACGTTCGGATCGACGGTGCCCCTCCGGAAGTTGACGTTCGAAGCGACGGGCGGGTCGTTCTTCGCGTTCGACGAGATCAGCTGTCCGTCGCCCGCACCCGACGCGCCGACCGGCGTCAGGTTCACCAGCGCCGCGTCACCGGCGTTGCCCTCGACGGCGAAGCAGAGCTGGCCCGACGGCGGGACCCGCTCGCCGCCGAACCGTTCGCGGGTGTCGACCACGCGCTTCGGTGCGCCGGTGTCGGTCGCCGACCGGAACGCCGAGGCGGCGACGCTGCCGAGGTGGTCGGCGACCAGATCGACACTCGAGTGCTTCGAGTTCTGGAAGCACACCTGGTTGTCGTCGCCGATGACGGCGACCGCCACGTTCGGATCGACGGTCCGGACACGGAAGTTGACGTTCGAGGCGACCGGCGGGTCGTGCTTGACCCGTGACGAGACGAGCTGCCCGTCGCCCGCTCCCGACGCGCCGACCGGTGTCAGGTTCACGA
The DNA here is from genome assembly GCA_052032235.1 of Ilumatobacter sp. Classification (GTDB taxonomy): domain Bacteria; phylum Actinomycetota; class Acidimicrobiia; order Acidimicrobiales; family Ilumatobacteraceae; genus Ilumatobacter. The sequence goes on from JBPEWX010000171.1 coordinate 4,035, forward strand.
GCGCTGCGTCGCCCGGATCGCCTTCGACCGAGAAGCAGAGCTGTCCGGACGGAGCGATCCGGCTCCCGCCGAGCTGTTCGCGCGTGTCGACCACACGGTTCGGTGCGCCCGTCGAGGTGGCGGGGCGATAGGCGTGATCGACGATCGTGCCCAGGTGGTCGGCGACCAGATCGACGTTCGAGTGCTTCGAGTTCTGGAAGCAGACCTCACGGTCGGTGCCGATCGGCGTGACCGCAACGTTCGGGTCGACGGTGCCGGCGCGGAAGTTGACGTTGGAGGCGACGGGCGGGTCGTTCTTCACCTGCGACGAGATGAGCTGCCCGTCGCCGGGTCCGGTGGCCCCGACCGGTGTCAGGTTCACCAACGCAGCGTCCTTCCAGCCGCCCGCGACCGAGAAGCAGCGCTGCTCGGATGGCTCGACGTCGGCCTGCGCCGTACCACCTGTGCCGATCGCGACGACGCTCGTCCCGATCAGTGTCGCCACCACGATCGATCCCCAGCCCCGTCGCC
>JBPEWX010000172.1:0-1789 GCA_052032235.1 Ilumatobacter sp.
CGCGGAGCACAAGGTCGCCGACGTCGCCGCCCGCGAAGCGCGCTTCGACCGGCTCGATGTCGTGCCGTTCACGTCCGAGCGGAAGATGATGACCACGTTGCAGCGCGACGGCGAGGACGAGCGCATGCTGATGATCTCGAAGGGTGCGCCCGACGTCCTCCTCGACCGGTGCAGCCGCGAGCGACGAGACGGCGACGACCTCCCCCTCGACGACGAGCGCCGAGCGGCGCTCCTCGCCACGGTCGACGGACTCGCCGACCGGGCGCTCCGGACCCTGGCGGTCGCCTACCGGGAGGTGGAACGCGGCGCGACCACGATCGGTCCCGACCACGAGCAGGACATGGTGTGGTTGGGCGTCGTCGGGATCGTCGATCCACCGCGCGACGAGGTCGCGGCGGCGATCCGCGAGGCGCACTCGGCGGGAATCCAGGTCGTGATGATCACGGGCGACCACCCGCGAACGGCTCGACGCATCGCCGACCAGCTCGACGTCGACGACGTCCACGCCCGGGTCGAGCCCGACGACAAGCTGCGCATCGTGCAGGAGCTCCAGGACGCCGGGAACGTCGTGTCGATGACCGGTGACGGCGTCAACGATGCACCGGCGCTGCGCACCGCCGACATCGGCGTCGCCATGGGCATCACCGGCACCGAGGTCTCGAAAGAGGCCGCCGACGTGATCCTCACGGACGACAACTTCTCGACGATCCTGCGGGCGGTTCGCGAAGGCCGCGAGATCTTCGCCGACCTCCAGAAGGTCATCCGCTACCTGTTGGCATCGAACACCGGCGAGGTGCTGGTGATGCTGTTCGGCGTGCTGGGTGCCGGCCTGATCGGGCTCGACGCCGTCGAGGGCGAACTGGCGGTGCCGCTGCTCGCCACGCAGATCCTGTGGATCAACCTGCTGACCGACAGCGCGCTCGCGATGGCGCTGGGCGTCGACAACGCCGTCGACGAGGTGATGTCGCGTCCTCCGCGCGGCATCGACGATCGGGTGATCGACCGGCCGATGATGGTGACGATCGGCCTGATCGGCCTCGTGTCGTCGTTCGTGGCGTTGCTCGCGTTCGATCTCGAGATGCCGGGCGGGTTCGTCGACGGCGACGGCGACATCACCACGGCCCGGACGATGGTGTTCACCACACTCGTGATCGCGCAGGTCGGCAATGCCTTCAACTCCCGCAGCGACCAGGTCAGCGCCTTCGTGCGGCCCTTCGAGAACCGCCTGCTCTGGCTGGCGGTGGCGGTCACCGTGTTGCTCCAAGTGGCGGTCGTGCACGTACCGTTCCTCAACGACGCCTTCGACACGGTGCCGCTCGACGCCGAGCGCTGGGCCATCTGCTGCGCCCTTGCCGCCGTGGTCCTCCTCGCCGGCGAGATCCGCAAGGTGCTGGCGCGATCGGCGGTGCGCGGTCAGCCTGCGTCGAGCTGACGTCCGGTGATGTCGGTCGACTCGGCGTCGATCGCCGAGTACGGCAGGCGAGCGAAGAACTGGTCGGCGTTCCGGGCGAGGGCCCGAACGGCGAGATAGTTCGTCGTTCCCCCCACGGCCGCCCCGATGCCGGCCGGGAGGAGCCGGCCGATCGCTGCCAGACCCCGGCGTGAGCCGTAGGTGCGGAGCAGCGCCTTCGACATGAATCGGTTGGCCATCTGGATCGTGGTGATCGGCACTCGACCATCGGCGGCGACCGACTTGCCGATCGTCGCCTCGTTCACGGCTCGCGAGAAGCCGTCACGGGCGGAGCTGCCGTAGATGAGGACGGCGAGCACCCAAGCGCGACGCTCGTCG
>JBPEWX010000173.1:0-5386 GCA_052032235.1 Ilumatobacter sp.
CGGACGGAGTCGCCGCCGCGCTGCCGGTCGTCGAGGGCATCGCACAGATCGTCGGATCCGACGACGAACCGATCGGTGGCAACGGTCCGCCGACCATGGGCGTGAACTGGGTCGACAGCGAACGCAACCCCTACGTCATCGTCGAGGGACGCGCCCCCGCCGTCCCCGGTGAGGTCGTGATCGACAGCGGCGCTGCCGAGACCGGCGACCTCGCCGTCGGCGACGCCACGACGGTGCGTGTGCCCGAGCCGGTCGAGGTGACCGTCGTCGGGATCGCTGAGCTCGGCTCGGGCGAACAGCTCGGCGGCGTCACCTTCGCATGGTTCGATACCGCGACCGCCCAGTCGATGCTCCTCGGCGACCCCGACGGTCTCTCCGCCGTCGATCTCCAGGCCGAGCCCGGCGTGTCCGCCGAGCAGCTCCGTTCGGCGATCGCCGCCACCCTGCCCGCAGACCTCGAGGCGCTCACCCAGCAGGAGCTGATCGACGAGGAGATGGCGGCGTTGGAGGCCGACTTCCTCGGCTTCTTCAAGACGTTCCTGCTCGCGTTCGCCGGCATCGCGTTGCTCGTGGCGACGTTCAGCATCCACAACACGTTCGCGATCGTCGTCGCACAACGCACCCGAGAGACGGCACTGCTCCGTGCGATCGGCGCGTCCCGTCGCCAGGTCCTCACCGGTGTCGCCGCCGAGGCGCTCGCGATCGGCACCGTCTCGGCCCTCGTCGGCCTGGGTGTCGGCGTCGGGCTGGCGGTCGGCCTCAATGCGGTACTCGGCGCCCTCGGTGCCGGCATCCCGACCGCCGGGCTCGGCCTCACCGCCGACGTGGCGCTGACGGCGCTCGTGATCGGCGTCGTCGTCACCCTCGTCGCCGCGATCGCACCGGCGTTCAGGGCCGGCAAGGTCGCCCCGATCGCCGCGTTGCGAGAGGCAGCCATCGACCAGTCGGGGAGCTCGGTCGTGCGGGCGGTCGCCGGTGCGGCGGTGACGACCGCCGGTGGCGCGATGCTGGTCGTGTCGACCGAGATCGGGTCGTCGCCGATGCAGATCGCGGCACTCGGCGGTCTCGGGGTCTTCGTCGGTCTGATCCTGCTGGGCCCGGTCGTGGCGCGTCTCGCTGCCGCCGTGATCGGTGCGCCGGTCGCGGCGTTGCGCGGCCAGAACGGTGTGCTCGCCCGCCGGAACGCCATGCGCAACCCGAAGCGGACGTCGGGGACGGCATCGGCGTTGATGATCGGCACCGCGGTCGTCGCGCTGTTCGCGTCGCTCGGTACCTCGATCAAGGCATCGCTCGGCGACCTGATCGACGAGTCGTTCGGGGGTGATCTGGTGATCACCCCCGAAGGATTCTCGGGGGCCGGGCTGAGCCCGGCGATGTCGGCCGAGATCGCCGAGCTCCCCGGCGTGGAGTCGATCGCCCGTCTGTCGGTCGCCGCCATGCTCCTCGACGGTCGCAACGACGAGCCGCTCGCCACCGACTTCGAACAACTCGCCGGGGTCGCCGATCTCGACGTCGTCGAGGGCGACCTGGCGTCGATCGGTGACGGTGGGTTGGCGATCGGTGTGGACTATGCGGATCGGCACGGGCTGACGCTCGGCGACGCGGTGACTGCCGGCTTCCTCGACGGGTCGACCGAGACGTTGACGGTCGGAGCCATCTACGCCAACGACGATCTGCTCGGCGGCAACATCGTCGACGCCCGGGTCTGGGAACGGCACACCGCCACGCCGGAGGACATCGTGGTGATGATCGACATCGCCGACGGGGCCTCGCTCGCTGCGGTTCGTGCCGACGTGCAGGCGGTGGTCGACGACTACGGCAGCCCGCTGCTCCAGGACAGCGACGAGTACCTCGAGGCGCAGGGCGAACAGATCGACCAGATGCTCGGTCTCGTGTACGGCCTGCTCGGTCTCGCGGTGGTGATCGCCCTCGTCGGGATCGCCAACACCTTGTCACTCAGCATCCACGAGCGGACGCGTGAGATCGGGTTGCTGCGGGCGGTCGGTCAGACTCGGGCCGCGGTCCGATCGACCGTGCGGTGGGAGAGCGTCATCATCGCCGTGTTCGGCACGGTCGGCGGCCTCGCACTCGGGACCACGATCTGTTGGGGTCTGATCCGGGCGATCGCGGCGACGGAGGGCTTCGGCACCTTCGCCCCGTCGATCACGACCCTCGTCGTCGTACTCGCGGTCGCCATCGTCGCCGGCGTCGTCGCCGCCCTGCGTCCCGCCGCCCGAGCCGCCCGCCTCGACGTCCTCGACGCCATCAGTACCGACTGACGATCAGCACGGTCCTGTCAGCCGGATGAGGTCAGACCCCATCCGACGGACCGTGAACGAGACCCGACCTGCCTGCTCGTCGGATGGGGTCTGACCTCATCCGACGAGGTTCAGGTGGAGGGAGCGCAGGCCGCGGATGACGAAGGTGGGGTGGTACTCGGGTTCGTCGGCGAGGGCGAGGTCGGGGAAGCGTCGGGCGATCGCCTCGACCGAGACCGCCACCTCGGCCCGGGCGAGCGGGGCGCCGATGCAGAAGTGGATGCCGCCGCCGAACCCGATGTGTTTGCTGTCGCCGCGTCCGACGTCGAACCGGTCGGGGTCGTCGAAGCGGTCGGGGTCGCGTTGGGCGCACCCGAACAGCATCGCCACCTCCTCGCCGCGCTCGATCCGCTGGCCGGCGATCGTGACGTCGTCGGCGAGGACGTACCGGTCGAACAGCTGGGTCGGGGAATCCCACCGCAGCATCTCCTCGACGGCGTCGGCCGGATCGACCTCGCCGCTCGTGACCCGTCGCCATTGGTCGGGGTGGTGCAGCATCGCCCGCATCCCGTTGCCGAGCGTGTTGACCGTCGCCTCGTGCCCGGCCTCGAGCAGCACCATCGTCGTGGAGGTGATCTCCGGCACGGTCAGGGTGTCGTCGTCGTCTTCGACCCGCACCAACTCGGACAGGAGTAGGTCGTCGGGCTCGGCCCGCTTCCGGTCGATCAGGTCGTGGACGTACTCGATGAACTCGCCGGCCGCGTCGTTCGCGGCGACACGCTGCTCGTCGGTGGCACTCAGCTCGTACATCTTCACGATCGCGTGCGACCAGTCGAGTAGTCGCTGGGTGTCGGTGTCGGGCACGCCGAGCATGGCGCAGATGACGCCGACCGAGTACGGCTGGGCGTAGTCGGCGATCAGGTCGAACGTGCCGAGGTCGGCGCACCGATCGAGCAGATCGTGGGCCCGTCGCTCGATCGTCGGCCGGAGCGCGTTGACCGAGCGCTGTGTGAACACCTTCGAGACGAGGCGTCGGAGGCGGGTGTGATCGGGCGGCTCGAGGGCGAGCAGCGACCATGCCTCGTGTTCGTGGAATCGGGCCCAGCGTGGATCGGGCTCCGGGCGCCCGAAGTCGGCGTGGTCGAACAGCTGGGTGTAGTTGCGGCCCAACCGACGGTCGCGCAGTGTTGCGTGCACATCGTCGAAGCGGGTGAGCAGCCACTGCCCGCTGCGTGGATCGCGCCCGATCGGCATCGCCGAGCGGAGTGCTGCGAAGTCGGGGTAGGGGTCGGCCAGGAACGTCGGGTCGTCGGGTCGGAAGTGCTGCTCGATCAGGTCGTCGTGGGCGGCCATGTGTTGCTCCGGGGTGCAGGGTGACGCCGTCAGGCGGTCTCGGGGAAGGCGGCGATGAAGACACTCATCTGGGTGGCGTCCGGGTCGTCGTCGGCGACGTCGGAGTGGAACTCGTCGACCACGGCACGCAGCCGCGCGAGCAACTCGTCGCGTCGAGCGGGCGAGAGGTGTGCTGCACCGAGCGACAGCATCGAACGCTCCTCCCGGTCGTCGGACTGCATCGACTCGCCGTGTTCGACCTCGCGCTGGAAGCGGAGCTTGGCGACGTCGAACAGGGCTCCGAGTGCGGCGGCGAGCTCGGACTTGTCGGCCGACTCGAACAGGTCGTCGGCGACGCTGAACGACTTGGCGGACACCTGGTAGCGCCGTTCGGTCACGGCGGCCACACGCCGGGTCGCGACCACCCGGATGAAGCCGAGGCTCTCCAACCGGTTGACGTGGTGGTAGAGCCGGGTGACCGGCATGTCGAGCTGGTCGGCGACCTCGGCGACGGTGCGCGGTTGCTTGAGCGACCGGATGATGCGCGAGCGGGTGGGGTGGGTGAGTTCGGTCAGCAGGTCGAGATCGTCCAGGTCGAGCTGCTCGGCCGGATCGCCACCGTCGGGGTGTGGTTCCCAGGTCGAGTCGGTCGCGTCGTCGGTCACGGGCTCCAGGGTAGTGGGGCACCGCGGTCGTTCACCGTGCGTGAATGTTCATTCAAATCACTTGAATTGGTTCATTCAATCGACTTGAATGACCCTCATGGCCAGCGAGACCAGCGTCCCGACCAGCGCACCGACCGGGTCGCCTCCCCACGAACGACGACGCCCCACGGCGCACCGGGCACCGCTCGGGCGCCGGTTCCTGGTGTTCTGGTTCGGCCAGACGGTGTCGGCGATCGGGAGCACGGTGTCGGGCGTCGGGGTCGCCGTCTGGGTCTTCCTCGAAACCGGGAGCGCCACGTGGCTGGGACTGCTCACGGCGCTGACGGCGCTCCCGGCACTGCTCACGAGTCCGCTCCTGCCGATGGTCGACCGATGGCCGCGACGTCGGGTCATCGTCGGTGCCGACACCCTGGCCGTCGTCGGCACCTCGATCGCACTCGTCATGTCACTCACCGGTCGGCTCGAGGTGTGGCATCTCGCCGTCGCCGGCTTCGTGGCGAGCGCCGGGACCGCACTGCAGTACCCGGCGTTCCAGGCGGCGATCCCGTCGCTCGTCACGCCCGACGCGCTCGGGCGTGCCAACGGGCTGAACCAACTCGGACCGGCGGTCGGCGTCGTCGTCGGACCGATCGTCGCGACCCCGCTCGTCGCCTGGCAGGGCATCACCGCCGTGCTCGTCGTCGACGTGCTGACGTTCCTCGTCGCGATGGCGTGCACCCTGGCCGTCCGGTTCGGTGAGCAGCGTCGAACCCCCGACCCGTCCGACGACGGCAGTTGGCGGCCGGCGCTGCGCTGGCTGTCGGGCGACGGACGACCGCTGCTGGTGTTGCTCGTCGCGATGTCGACGACCAACTTCTTCCTCGCCTTCTTCAACATCGCCATGATCGGGCTCGCCGCAACGGTGTTCGGGGTCGCCCGGTCCGGTCTGGTGTTCGCCGTCGGCGGCGTCGCGATGCTCGTGGGCAGCCTCGTGCTGGGTCGCCGGGGCGTGCCCGATCGGCGGGGCCGCGGGCTCTTCCTCGGGTTGAGCGGCGTCGCCGTCGGTTGCGCCGTCCTGGCTGCCCGCCCGTCGATGGGCGTCATGCTCGTGGGCGCCGCCTGCGTCCTGGGCGTCGTGCCGTTGGTCAGTTC
>JBPEWX010000174.1:0-2648 GCA_052032235.1 Ilumatobacter sp.
GCCCGGGATCAGCGCGAGCGCCGCCTCGACGTCGGCGGCGGTGACGGTCTGCGCCGGGTCTCCGGGCGGCCCGGCCGGCGCAGCCTCGGATCCGTCGTCCTCGGCCGGCTCCGGCTGGCTCGTCTCGACCGACGTGTCGGCCGGCTGGGGCTGGGTCGTCGCGACCGTTCCGGTCGTCGTCTCCGTCGTCGCGCTGGTCGTCTCGGTCGTGGACGACGTCGTCTCGTCGGAGGAACCAGCTGCGTCGTCGGCGCACGCGGCAAGCGAGAGCACCATCGCCACGCCGACGAGCCTGCTGATGACCGAACGGTGCCGGTGCACTCCCTGCTGCGTCGCCGTGCCGCTGCCTGCCCGCTCGATCGTCATGTCGTCCTCGCCTTCGTCTCCACCGTTGGTCGTCGGGCGCCACCCGACGGGCGCCATCATATGAACCAGGGCGTTCAGGTGAGAATCAAGAGGTCGTGAAGCTCACGACCGGGCTGCTCACGGCCGCATCCACTCGACCCAGCGCGACCGGGTGGCGAGTTCGTCGACGATCTGGAGCGCGGCGAGCGCACCCGATGCCGTCGCGACCCGACCCTCGTCGGCCGCAGCGGTTCTGCCGCCGGTGACGACGGCGCCCAACGCTGCGAGGTCGGCGTCGGCGAGCCAGTGACCGGTCGCGTCGCGCCCGTCGAGCCGACCGACCGACGCGAGGAGGAGCGAGCCGGTCGAGATCGCGAGGATGCCCTTCGCGTCGAGCGCTGCTCGGGCGAGCCAGTCACGCGAGGCGGCGTGGTCGATGACCTGCTTCCAGCCGAGCCCGCCGGGCACGACCAGCACGTCGACGGGCGGCGCTTCACCGACCACATGGTCGATCTCGATCTCGCGTGACGGCTCGACGCCGTGCACCGAACCGGAGACGGGAGCGATCGTCACGATGTCGGCGTCGAGACGTTCGGCGAGACGCGCGACCGGCTCGTCGATCTCGCTGCTCGACACCCCGCGATAGACGAACACGCCAACCGTCCACCGACCACCGCCGGTCGACCGACTCGTGATCGGCGGCAGCGACCCCGGCGCGAGTCGCCCCGAACGCTTGCCCCTCATGGGGCGAGCGTAACAACGGGGTCGGATACATTTCGTCGGTCCCGACGAAACGTATCCGACCCCATTCGTCGGGTTCGCCGAGCTGGGACATGCCTCAATACGGTGAGCCGAATGGGGGATGAGCGACGAGACTTCGAGGTGATCGTGATCGGCGCCGGGGTGTCGGGGATCTACCAGATCAACCGACTCGTCGACGCCGGGTTCGACGCCGTGGTGCTCGAGGCCGACGACGACGTCGGCGGCACGTGGTACCGCAACCGCTACCCCGGCTGCCGATTCGACTCCGAGAGCTACACCTACGGCTACTCGTTCTCGAAGGAGCTGCTCGACGAGTGGCACTGGAAGGAGCGCTTCTCACCGCAACCGGAGAACCTCCGCTACCTCCAGTACGTCGTCGACAAGTTCGACCTGCGCCGACACATGCGGTTCGGCTGTCGAGTCGAAGGGATGCAGTGGCACGACGACGAGCGTCGCTGGCACGTCACGCTCACCAATGGCGACGAGTACGTCGCCCGATTCGTGATCGCGAGCCTCGGACCGATCTCCACACCGGTCGTCCCCGACTTCGCGGGCAAGGACGACTTCGAGGGCGCCTCGTTCCACACCTACGCCTGGCCCGAGGAGCCCGTCGAGCTGGCCGGCAAGCGGGTCGGGGTGATCGGCACCGGCGCAACCGGCATCCAGGTGATCGCCGCGATCGCCTCCGAGGTCGCCGAGCTGACGGTCTTCCAGCGACGACCCAACTGGAGTTCGCCGCTCAACAACTCCGAGATCTCCGACGAGGAGATGGCCGACATCCGTTCGCGCTACGACGAGATCTTCGAGGCGTGCGCAGCGTCGAACGGGGGCTTCGTCCACACACCGATCTGGGGCTTCTGGGACCACACGCCGGAGGAGCGCCGCGCGATCTGGGACGACCTGTACACACAACCGGGGTTCGCGATCCTCGCTGCCAACTTCGGTGAGATCTTCCTCGACGAGGAGGCCAACCGGGAGGTGTCGGAGTACATCGCCGACCGGATCCGCCAACGGGTCGACGACCCCGAGGTCGCCGAGAAGCTGATCCCGACCGATCACGGCTTCGGACTGCAGCGACTCCCGCTCGAGACGAACTACTTCGAAACCTACAACCGCGACAACGTCGAACTCGTCGACGTGTCGGAGCACCCGATCGAACGGATCACGTCGACCGGCATCCAGACTTCGGCGGGTCACTACGACCTCGACATCATCGTGTACGCCACCGGCTTCGACGTGATGACCGGCTCGTTCGACCGGATCGACATCCGAGGTGTGGACGGTCTGGCACTGAAGGACAAGTGGGCCGACGTGACCACCACGTACTACGGACTGCTGTCGGCCGGTTTCCCGAACCTGCTGATGGTGGCCGGGCCGCAGAGCGTGTCCGGGTCGACGAACTTCCCGCGAGCCATCGAGAAGGGCGCCGACTGGATCACCGACCTCCTCGAACACGCCCGCGACCGGGGTGTCGACCGGATCGAGGCGCAGCTCGAGCCCGAACAGGAGTGGCTCGACGAGGTCGTGACGGCGCACGAACG
>JBPEWX010000175.1:0-3869 GCA_052032235.1 Ilumatobacter sp.
GCGTGTGGCCCCCCAGGGCGGCCCACCGGGGGGCGTCGATCTCCACGTCGGTCTGCTGGTCTTCGACGACCACTTCGACCTCGGATGGCGCATCGACGCCGGTGGGACTCACAGGGTCAGCCATCGGCCGACGACCTCCTCGAGGGTGTTCGTTGTTGCTTGCCGCGTTGCGCGGACTGTTCGTCACCGCGCTCGTACGCCGCGACGATGTCGGCGACGATCTGGTGACGCACCACGTCGGCGGCGGTCAGGTGCACGAAGGCGAGATCGTCGATGCCGGTCAGGATCCGCTCGAGGCCCTTGATGCCCGAACGCCCGTCGGGCACGTCGACCTGGGTGGCGTCGCCGGTGACGACGACCTTCGACCCGAACCCGATGCGGGTCAGGAACATCTTCATCTGCTCGGGCGTGGTGTTCTGGGCCTCGTCGAGGATGATGAAGCTGTTGTTCAACGTGCGACCACGCATGAAGGCCAGCGGTGCGACCTCGACCGTGCCACGCTCGACCAGTCGGGCGGCACCCTCGGGGTCGACCATGTCGTACAGGGCGTCGTAGAGCGGCCGCAGGTACGGATCGATCTTGGCCATCAGGTCGCCCGGCAGGAAGCCCAGCCGTTCGCCCGCCTCGACGGCGGGGCGGGTCAGGATGATGCGCTGCACCTGCTTTGCCTGGAGTGCCTGCACCGCCATCGCCACCGCCAGCCACGACTTGCCGGTGCCGGCCGGGCCGATCCCGAACGTGATGATGTTGTTGCGGATCGCGTCGACGTATCGCTTCTGACCGGCCGTCTTGGGCCGGACCTGGCGGCCCTTGGCGCCCTTGAGCACCTGATGGGTCAGCACCTCGGACGGCTTCTCGTCCTCGTGGACCATGCCGATCACCCGGGCGAGCGTACGTTCGTCGAGCTCGTGACCACGTTCGAGCAGGCCGACCAGCTCTTCGAAGAGGCGCCCGACCTCCTCGGCATCGGCGCCCCGCAGCGAGACCTCGTTGCCGCGCACCGACATCTGCGTCGTCGGGAACGCCGCCTCGATCTGGCGGAGGTGCTGGTCGCGTTGGCCGAGGAGCGCCGCCATCAGGTGCGGGCCGGGGACGACGACGGTGGTGAACGTATCGGTGGTGCTCATGTGGGTCGGCGCACTGGCGCTCGTCCCTCCACGGTAGCGGCTCGCGAGCCCGTCTCCGTCCCGGTTTCGTCACGGATCGCGACCGGCCAACCGCGACGTGGAAGAAATTTCTACGGAATCTTGACGATCCGACCGATACAAGCGTGGGCCGGTCCGAAGCGGACTCCGGTCGGCCCGACGTACACATGTCGAACGCGATGCCCGACTCCGTGTCCCGCTGGAGGACGATCGTGCCCTGGACGGCACTCGCCGTCGTCGCGCTCGTCCTCACCGCGAGCCTGATCGCCGGCCACATCGTCGCTCCCGTCTGGAACGTGACCATGGTGCTGGTCGCCGTCGGCGTCGCGGTCTACAGCCGTTTCGTCAACGGGGTCAACGCGATCTACGGACTGGTGATGGCGATCGCCGTGCTCCACCTCGTGCTCTCCGACGCGCAGCGCGACATCTCGGTCGACCGGCCGCTCACGTGGCCCGAGATCCTGGGCGACCTCGCCGTCGCCATCGGTGTGGTGTGTGCGCTCGGCTTCTCGACCGCACGCCGCCTCGGGGCGCCCGCCGGTCGCTACCTGGTCGAAGTGGTCGTGGTCTTCATCGGATCGTCGATCGCGACGTGGGTCCTGCTCACCCAACCACTGCTCGACCGCGGTGAGAGCGTGCCCCGGGCGCTGCTCTCGTCGGTCTTCCTGCCCGTCACCGTGCTGGTCGCTGCCTTCGTCGTCGACCTGTGGAACCACGGCCTGCGCCGGAACCGGGCGATGCAGTTGTGCGCGGCGTCGGCGATCGTCTTCGCGATGGGTTCGTTCGCCGAGCGCCTCCAGCTCGTCGGCACCATCGACGTCGACGGTTCGTTGATGGGCGCCACCGTCTACTCGATCGCTGCGGCGCTGGTGCTGACCGCGATCGCCCACCCGAGCTTCCGGCACCATCTCGACGACCACACGCCCGCCCAGACCGACGTCGGACGGGCCCGGCTCCTCATCATGGGGTTCAGCGTGCTCTGTGCCGTCATCCTGACGGCGGTGCGCCCGCCCGACGGGGCGCTCGACATCGTCGTGCGGGTCGCCGCCACGGTCCTGTTGATCGTGCTCGTCGTCGTCCGCCTCGCCATCGCGCTGCACGAACACGAGGTCGCCCGGCGTTCGCTGCAGGAACGTGTCCACTCCGACGAGTTGACCGGGCTCTCGACCCGCACCCGATTCGTCGAGATCGTCGGCGAGGTCCTCGAGTCGAACTGGCGCGGCGAGCACCACCCGACCGTCATCCACCTGAACCTCGACCGCTTCAAGAACATCAACGACACGTTCGGCCACCACGGCGCGAACGAGGTACTCGGCGAGGTCGCCCGCCGCGTCGCCGACGCCGCGTCCACCTTCGGCGCCACGGTTGCACGCATCGGCGGCGACGAGTTCGCCGTCATCGACGCGTCGACCACGACCGTCGACGACGCCGTCGTGCACGCCGAGGTGCTGCGCGCCGCCGTGTCACGCCCGATCACCGTCGGCGAGGCGCCGATCTTCATCACGACGAGCATCGGTGTGGCGATGGTGCCCGCCAAGCGCTCGATCACGGCCGAGGAGCTCCTTCGCCGTGCCGACATCGCCAACCACCGGGCCAAGGCCGACGGCGCCAACCGCGTCGCCGTGTTCGACGACTCGATGCAGGACAACGTCACGAAGCGCATGGACATCGAACATGCGCTGCACGGTGCGATCGGCCGTCAGGAGATGCGGCTGTACCACCAGCCGATCGTCGACATCTCGACCGGCCGGGTGACGGGCTTCGAGGCGCTCATCCGCTGGCAGCGTTCCGACGGCACGATCATGTCGCCGGCCACGTTCATCCCGGTCGCCGAGGACACCGGCATGATCTGCGAGATCGGCGCCTGGGCGCTCCGGGACGCGCTGTCCGAGCTGCGGGGTTGGATCGACGACGGGGTGGTTCCCCCATCGACCACGATGTCGGTCAACGTGTCGCCACGCCAGATCGCCGACCCGAGCTTCGCCTCGATCGTGCGACACGCCCTGTCGGCCACCGCCGTGCCGGCTCATCTGCTGTGGCTCGAGATGACCGAGTCGATGATGCTCGACGAACCCGAGCTCGCCGAGAACACGCTCCGCGAGATCCGGGCGATGGGCGTGCAGTTGGCGCTCGACGACTTCGGGACCGGCTTCTCGTCCCTGTCGCTGCTCCAGAACTTCCCGATCCAGCGCATCAAGATCGACCGGGCGTTCGTGCAGGGCATCGCCGAGAACACCAACGACCGCTCGCTGGTCCGCACGATCATCGCCCTCGGCCAATCGATGGGACTCGATCTCGTCGCCGAAGGTGTCGAGACCGTCCACCAACTCCAGAGCCTCCGCGATCTGGGCTGCAACAAGGCACAGGGTTTCCTGATCAGCCATCCGGTCCCGGCACCGGCGATGGGGTCGACCATGACGGCGCTCGCCGAACTCGCCGAACTGTCGCTGTTCCGGGCCGCGACCGCCGGCACCGATCGTGTCGACATCCCGGTTCCGATCCCCGCCGGTGCGGGCATGGTCGGCATGTCACCCCGCGGCCCCATCGGCCAGCCCGTCTTCTGACGCGTCGACGCCCACGGTCGTCGCTCGGTGTGCCGCCGGGAACGACGAAGGCCCCCGCTCCGGAGAACGGGGGCCTTGCGCTGGAGGCGACGCCGGGAATCGAACCCGGGTAGACGGCTTTGCAGGCCGTTGCCTCAGCCACTCGGCCACGTCGCCAGCG
>JBPEWX010000176.1:0-3828 GCA_052032235.1 Ilumatobacter sp.
CGAGTGCGTCGCCGTACGAGAAGCCCCCGGCGACCGCCACGAGGCGGGCTTCGTCGAGCATGTCGGTGTGGTCGGCCAGCTCGGAGGCGAGCACGATCGTCGGGTCGGCGCCGGCCAGTTCGAGCGCCAGCGACAGGTCGCGGTCGCGGTTCGTGCCGGGCCCGGCGACGACGAGTGCGGGTACGGCGCTCATGCGAGATCCTCGAGGCGGGTGAAGGCGTCGGCCAGGTCTTCGACGTCGATCGGGTCGAGGCCGGGAAGGACGAGGTCGGTCAGTTCGGTCACGGTGCCGATCACTCGCACGGGTTCGTGCATCACGCCACGGAAGTCGTCCAGGTCGCCGGGTGACACCTCGACCAGGAGCCGACTCTGCGACTCGGCGAACAGGGCCGTCACCAGATCGTCGTGGGGCAACTCGGTGATCTCGGCACCGAGGCGGCCGCCGATGCACATCTCGGCGAGTGCCACGGCGAGCCCACCTTCGCTGAGGTCGTGGCACGACCACACGAGCCCGTCGTTGATGGCCCGGTGCAGGTTGCGGTAGCGGGTCGGTGCGTCCGGATCGGGCGACGGCACCGAGCCGGCTTCGTCGGGCTCGCCGAGGAGCAGGTCGAGATGGCTTCCGGCGAACTCGGTCGCCGTCGTCCCGAGGAGGACGAGCTTGTTGCCCGGTTGGCGCAGCACCGGCGTGACGCACCGGTCGGCGTCGGGAACGTGGGCGACGGCGGTGATCACCAACGTCGGCGGCACGGCGTGCCGCTTCCCGTCGGATCCGGTGTACTCGTTGTTGAGCGAGTCCTTGCCCGACACGAACGGGGCCCGGTACGCCATGGCGGCGGCGCACGCTCCGTCGACGGCGGCGACCAGTTCGCCGAGTGTCGACTCACGTCGCGGGTCGCCCCACGAGAAGTTGTCGAGGAGGGCGGTGTTGTCGGGGTCGCCTCCCGCCGCGACGACGTTGCGCATCGCTTCGTCGACCGCGCCGTAGGCCATTGCCTCGGCGTCGTGCAGACCCCACCACGGGTTGACGCCGATGCCGATCGCGATGCCGGCGTCGTCGGTCGGTTCGGCCAGCACCACCCCGTCGGCAGGGGCGTCGCTCAGCCGACCGACGAGCGGCCGGATGACGGTGCCCCCGAGGATCTCGTGGTCGTAGCGGTGCACGGTGTCGGCCTTGGACGCGATGTTCAGGTGCGACAACAGACCGAGCAGCGTGCCGCGCAGGTCGTCGACGTCGCGCCCGACCTCTTCGCCGCGCTTCGGCTGCGGCATCTTGGCGGTGAGCTGGCGTTGCGGACGACCGTCGTGGAGGAACTCGGTGCTCATGTCGAGCACCGGTGTGCCGCCGCTGCGGACGACGAGGCGGCCGTCACCGGTGAACTCGCCGAGATCGGCCAGTTCGACGCCGTAGTAGCTGCAGCGATCCTCCAGCTCGGCCATGTTCGCCGGCGGCACGGCGATCACCATCCGCTCCTGTGCTTCCGACAGCCAGATCTCCCACGGTTCGAGGCCCGCGTACTTCAACGGGACGAGGTCGAGCTCGACGTCGGCACCGACGCCCTCGGCCATCTCGCCGACGGCCGACGACAAGCCGCCGGCGCCACAGTCGGTGATCGCGCTGAACAGGTGCTCGGCACCGACCAGCACGTCGATCAGGAGCTTCTCGACGATCGGATCGCCGATCTGCACGCTCGCACCGGCGACCTCGCCCGTGGAGGCGTCCATCGTCAACGACGAGAACGTGGCGCCGCGGATGCCGTCGCGGCCGGTGCGGCCCCCGAGCACGACGACACGGTCGCCCGGGAACGGACCGTCGGGCATCGACCATCCCTCGGCCACGCCGACACAGCCGGCGAACACGAGCGGATTGGTGGTGAAGCCCGGGTCGTACAAGATGGCGCCGGCGACGGTGGGGAGCCCGATCTTGTTGCCGTAGTCGGCGACGCCGTCGATCACCCCGTCACGGATGCGGAGCGGGTGCAGGGCGCCGTCGGGCACGCTCGACAGTGGTGTGTCGGGCGGGCCGAAACACAAGATGTCGGTGACGGCGATCGGCTTGTGGGCGATGCCGAGGACGTCGCGGATGACCCCGCCGACACCGGTGTTGGCGCCGCCGAACGGCTCGACCGCCGACGGGTGATTGTGCGTCTCGGCCTTGAGCGCGATCGTCGTGTCACCCCGGAAACCGACGATGCCGGCGTTGCCGACGAATGCCGACTTCACGAACGGTGCGTCGATCGAGTCGGTGCAGTTGCGCAGCATCTGGATGAGCGGGGCCCGATCCTCGCCGTCGTCGGTCGTGATCGCCGCTCGGAACGTCTTGTGGGCGCAGTGTTCGCTCCACGTCTGGGCGAGCGTCTCGAGCTCGACGTCCGTGGGCTCGCGGCCGAGATCGGTGTAGTGCGACTGGACGACCCGGAGTTCCTGCGGGTCGAGCGCCAGCCCACGTTCGACACCGATCGTGAGCAGCTCGTCCATCGTCTTGCCGATGATCTCGACCGTGTCGGCGACACCGGTCGCGACGCTCTCGGCGTGGAACGTCGGTTCGACCGTGCCCACCTGCCAGCGTTCGATGACCGGATTGGCGACGACCCGGCGGACGATCCGCTCCGCCAGCTCGTCGTCGATGTCGCCGAGTTCGATGCGGCGGCCGGTCGCGGCGCCCGTCACCGGCAGACCCAGCTGATCGGCGGCGTGCAGCAGGCTCGCCGCCGCGGAATCGGTCACGCCGGGCAGGAACGTCACCTCGGTGCCGTGCCCGTTCGGTTCACCCCAACGGCCCTGTTGGAGCAGCGGATCGACCAGGAAACCGTGGAGCTTGTTGAGGGCGTCCTGGTCGAGGTCGCCCTCGAGGAAGACCAGGTCGGCGACCTTCACCTCCCAGGGCTCGTCGGGCGCCAGACCCAGCTGGCGGGCAGCCGTCTGGATGGCTGTCGCCCGAGGGTCGGGGTCGATGGAACGGATCGTCAAGCGGTGCCGGGGGACCACTGGAGCGAACCTACGAGATCGGACCACACGTCGTTCGCATTTGGACGAAAATTCAGGCACGAGTGACGACCGTCGCAGCCGGCCACCGTGGCGTCGACCGCACCAGGCCCGCAGTGCACCGGGTGCGGTACCGTGCCACGCATGGCGAAGTGGCTGCTCAAGAGCGAGCCCGACGTGTTCGGCTACGACGATCTGGTCGCTGCCAAGCGTGAGGGCTGGGACGGCGTCCGCAACTACCAGGCCCGCAACTTCCTGCGGGCGATGAAGCGCGGCGATCGAGCGATCTTCTACCACTCGAACGCGAAGCCGCCCGGGGTGGCGGGCATCGCCAAGATCGTGAAGGGGGCCGAACCCGACCCGACCCAGTTCGATCCCGACTCCGACTACTTCGACCCCAAGTCCGACCCCGACGACCCCCGCTGGGACTGGGTCACCGTGGCGCCCGACCGACCGCTGACCTTCCTGTCCCTCGACGAGCTGAAGGCGATGCCCGAACTCGCCGAGTGCCGCCTGCTCGCCCGCGGCAACCGCCTGTCCGTCCTCCCGCTCACCGACGACGAGTTCGACGCGATCGTCGCCGCCGCCGACGCCAAGGGCGGTCGGTCGTGACCGACGGCGAACACCGACCGACCCGAATCGTCCTCGTTCGCCACGGCGAATCGGTCGTGACGGTCAACCGGGTCGTGGGCGGGCCGCGCACGTGCAGCGGCTTGTCGGAGCTCGGTCAGCGCCAAGGCGAGCGGCTCCGCTCGCGTCTCGAACGAACCGGCGAGGTCGACGCAACCGCCCTGATCAGCTCCGCCTACCCACGGGCACGCGAAACCGCCGAGCTGATCGCGC
>JBPEWX010000177.1:0-3232 GCA_052032235.1 Ilumatobacter sp.
GAGCCGCTTCGCCTGGGCCCGGAGCGCGACGTCGGTGGCACCCGTCATCCTCGCCAAGGTCGCCAAGGTCGCGTCGGGGTCTGCCTCCATCTGCTCGGACAGAGCGGCCTCGTCGATCTCGCCGACGTCGGGGCTGATGGCCTCGAACACGTCGTCGCCGGCCATCTCACGCCGGGTCGTGGTGGAGCGGCGAGCCTCGTCGATCCGTTCGTCGGCGGCCGCCCCCGTGGCCGCCGGAGGCGGCGCTAGGTCGGAGCCCCCGTCGGGGCGTGGGCTTTTCCCGCGTCGTCGTCGCCGGTGGCGGGCTCCGGCTTCGGCAGGAAGACGTCGCGCCAGAGTTCGGTCACGATGTCTTCTGCCGAGCGTGACGATCCCTCGCGCACCCGGATGCGTCCGGACAGCGCGACGAGCGCCGCGTCGAGCGTGACCGACGGGTCGTCGATCGACGTCGAGCGAACGTCGGCGAGCGTCGCGGCCATCGCCACGAGGTCGATGGCGCCGCGGACCGACGATCCCATCCGCAGATCGGGGTGTGCTCGCGTGCGGCGCGTCAACTCGACCGCGCGATCACCGATCGCCGACTCGCCGGAGCGACGAGCGGTGATCGACCGCTCTTCGTCGGCCGTCTGGTAGTCGACGGCGAGCCGGCACATGCGGTCGTAGATCGCCGACGAGATGCGGGCGGTGCCGACGGCATCGAACGGGTTCATCGCCGCGACCAGACGGAAACCGTCGGCGGCGGCGACCCGGCCGAGCCGCGGGACATGGGTCTCTCGTTCGCTCATCACGGTGACGAGGACGTTCAACGTCTCCTCGGGAACCCGGTTGAGCTCCTCGATGTACAACAGCGAGCCCGATCGGAGGGCACGTGCGAGCGGCCCGTCGACGAAGACGTCGGCGTCGTAGCCGTCGGCCAACACCCGCGCCGGATCGAAGTGTCCGATCAGGCGTGCCGGGGTGAGTTCGGCGTTGCCCTCGACGAACTCGAAGCCGACGCCGAGCTCACGAGCGACCTCGCGGAGCAGCGTCGACTTGCCGGTGCCGGGTGGACCCTCGAGCAGGATGTGCCGGTCGGCGGCCAACGCGGCGACGACGAGTTCGATCTCGCGGCGCCGGCCGACGACCGACGCACCCAGGTGCTCGATCAGGTCGTGTGTGGACACGTCGTGTCGTTCGGTCGGCGTCAGTCGAAGACGATGACGCCGCGGATGTTCTCGCCGTTGCGCATGGCGTCGTAGCCCTCGTTGATCTGGTCGAGGGTGTACGTGCGGGTGATCAGGTCGTCGAGGTTGAGCTGACCCTGGGTGTACAGCTCCATCAGGCGCGGGATGTCCTTGCGGATGTTGCCCGATCCGAACAGCGAGCCGACGAGCTGCTTCTCGAACAGGGTGAGGAACGAACCGGGCACCGCGATCGACTGCTCGCTGGTCGGGTGGATGTTGGTGACGACGATCTTCGACCGCTTGCCACCCAGATGGAACGCCTGGCCGAGCGCGTCGCCGTCGCCGACGCCCATCGTCATGATCACCTTGTCGAAGCCGCGTCCCCACGTCGACTCGTCGAGCTTGCCCAAGGCCTCCTCGATCGAGCTGTAGGTGTGCGTGGCGCCGAACTCGAGTGCCTTCTCCCGCTTGAACTCGACGGGGTCGATGGCGGTCACCGCCCGGGCGCCGGCCATCTTGGCGCCCTGCACGGCGTTGGCGCCGATACCACCCACGCCGACCACGGCGACGTAGTCGCCCGGCTGGACGTCGGCGGCGTACACGGCCGAACCCCACCCGGTGACGACACCGCAGCCCAACAGACACGCCTTGTCGAGCGGCCAGTCCTTCTCGATCTTCACACAGCTCGACTCGTGGACGACGGTGTGCTCGGCGAAGGTGCCGAGCAGACACATGAGGCCGAGGTCGAGACCGTCGGCGGTGTGGTGCCGGGAGGTCCCGTCACCGATCTGCATGCCCGTCGGGAACGCCGCCGAGTTGTCGCACAGGTTCGAGTGCCCCTCGACACACGACATGCACCGTCCGCACGCCGGCACGAAGCCGAAGACCACGTGATCGCCCGGCTCGAGCCAGTCGACACCGGGGCCGACCTCTTGCACGACACCGGCGCCCTCGTGACCGCCGACCATGGGGGGACTCGGAGCGGCGCCGGCGAGGTCGCCGGTGACGATGTGCTCGTCGGAGTGGCACATGCCGGACGCGACCAACTTCACCAGCACCTCGCCCGCCTTGGGCGGATCGAGCTCGATCTCCTCGACGCTCCACGGCGTGTTGATCTCACGCAGGACGGCAGCACGTGTCTTCATGGTTCGGACCCCCAAGGTCGGCTCGACGATGATCCGTTCGGACGAACGGGCGGCGCGAGCGCCGCGTCGCGGACGTTAGCCGCCATCCTGGTGGCGTGGACAACCCGGAGGAGATCATCGAACGACTTCGCGAGATGGAGAGCGACGAGCTCCACAATCTCGCCGAGGCGATTCGCCAGGTGCAGATCGAACGGGCGATCACGGGGGGCGATCACGATGCGATCATCGCCCGGGCGTTCGAGATCGGGTTCGGCCGCGACGGGCTCGGCGTCCTGCCGTGGCTCGAGGGCGAGGTGATCGTCTGCCCCGGCGCCATCATCACCAAGTCGCGTACCAGCCACCGTTGTCGTTTCATCAGCGTGGACGACGTCTGGGTGTGGGACTCCGGGCTGCTCCTGCGCGAAGACAAGCGGTCGTCACCGGGCGTCGACGACGGCTTCCGAGCCGTGGCGCTCGTCCCCGTCGTCGACGGGACGGAGATCGACGTCGTCTCGGGACGGGCCCGCAGCGGCGGCCACTCGGTCGAACACGTGGTGTCGTTCGAGGTGCGCGGCGGTGATCTCGTCGAGGTCAGCCAACGCGACGTCTCGGGTCGCGACATGCGCTGACGCCCGGGCGTCACGTCTGACAGGCTGGTCTGATGCACCGCCGATTCGCCCAACTCGACGTCTTCACCGCCGAACCCCTGCGCGGCAACCCGCTGGCGGTCGTCGTCGACGGCGACGACATGACCGACGACGAGATGGCACGGTTCGCGAACTGGACCAACCTGTCGGAGACGACCTTCCTCGTGCCGCCGAGTGACCCTGCGGCCGACTACCGGGTACGCATCTTCACGACGACCGGCGAGCTGCCGTTCGCCGGTCACCCGACGATCGGCTCGTGCCGAGCATGGCTCGACCACGGTGGTCGCCCGGCGCGCGA
>JBPEWX010000178.1:0-4880 GCA_052032235.1 Ilumatobacter sp.
TCCCGGATCGAGCTTGGGGCGCGATCCACGCGTCGCCGAGTCGCCGCCGGGTGAAGAGGCGCATCCGGTCGGCGAGGAGATCGACCGACACGAGCGGTTGGCCGACGATCAGCGGGGCGAAGACCTCGTCGATCAGATGGGCGAGGACACCGGCGTAGGAGCAGCCGTAGCTGTCGCACACCTCGCCCCACCCGACACTGCCGTCGTCGGCGGTGACCCGCACGTAGAGGAACGACATGCGCTCACGGTCGGTGCCGTAGGTGCACGGGAACGTGTCGATCCGAGCGATCGACGGGGTGGTGTTCACGACGTCATCACCCGAGCACCTGCTCGACGGAGAACTCGAGGTTGTTGCCGTCGGGGTCGGTGACGATGCAGATGTAGCCGACGACCTCGTTGCGGTACATCGGGCCGAGGAGCAGGCAGCCTTCTTCCTTCGCCATCTCGGCGATCCGATCGACTTCCTCGCGGCTGTCGAGCGACAGTCCGAGGTGGCTGATCGAGGTGAGGAAGCCGTACTCCTCCTGGATGTCGCCGGTGATCTTGGTCGGGAGTTTGCCCTCGATCAGCACGATGACGAACCGCGCTGCGCCGTCGGTCGTGCGATCTCGCTCGTTCGCGAGCCACGCGGTGCGCAGATCGGTCTCCGGATCGTGACGTTCGTGGATGACGGCCAGGTTCGTGTATCGCTCGTAGAACGCCAGCGTGGCCCCGAGGTCGCGCACCGGGAGCGCGATGTGGGTGAGCAGTGTCGGGATCTTCGACGACTCGTCGGCGGCGGTGCCGGTCTGGGTTTCGGTCATGGAGAGCCCCCTGCTACTTGAGACCGCGGATGAAGGGTTGGGCGAGCGACGCCGGCGGGCGGACCCGGCTGGCGAAGATCGACATGGCGACGATCGTCACGACGAACGGCAACGAGGTCAGCAGGTCGCCGTTGAGTTCGTAGCCCAGCGCCGGCAGTGAGAGCCGGAACGACAGCACGGAACCGAACAGCAGACAGCCGGCGATCGTGCCGCGCAGCGTCCACCCGCCGAAGATCACGGCGATCAGCGCGATGAAACCGCGTCCGCCGACGATCGAGTCCTCGAACTGGCCGACCGCGCCGAGCACCAGATACGCACCACCGATGCCGGCGGTGACACCCGTGACGTAGATGCTCTCCCGTCGGCGCTTGTTGACGTCGATGCCGCTGACGTCGGCCGACTGCGGGTTCTCGCCGGTGGCGCGCAGTTCGAGCCCCCACCGGGTCCGGAACACGATCCACCAGCAGATCGGGACGACGGCGTAGATCAGATAGAAGATCCAGGTCCGGTCGAACAGTGCGGCACCGACCAGCGGGATGTCGGCCAGGAGTGGGATGCGCTGCGAATCGGCCTGGCTCGTCACGGGATCGAGCTCGGAGGCCAGGAAGCTGGTGAGTCCGAGCACGAGGATGTTGAGGGTCAGGCCGACCACGAACTGGTTGGCGACGAGCCGGTGGCTCATGTTGGCCTGCACGGCGGCGACCGCGACGCCGCCGACGATGCCGGACAGCACGGCGACGACCTCGTTGCCCGTCTGGTGCATGCCCATCGCGGCGGAGAAGGCGCCGGCGAGGAACATGCCCTCGAGCGAGATGTTGAGGGTGCCCGACCGTTCGGCCACCCACTCACCGGTGGCGCCGAAGGCGAGGAACACGGCGAACGTGAGGGCGTTGATGTAGGCCGCCTCCGACGTCAGGACGTCGCCGATGGCGCTGAGGAAGTCGATCATGTC
The DNA here is from genome assembly GCA_052032235.1 of Ilumatobacter sp. Classification (GTDB taxonomy): domain Bacteria; phylum Actinomycetota; class Acidimicrobiia; order Acidimicrobiales; family Ilumatobacteraceae; genus Ilumatobacter. The sequence goes on from JBPEWX010000178.1 coordinate 1,756, forward strand.
CGGTCACCTCCGCTGTTCATCTGGCGTCGTCGTTGTCGCAGGAACAACAGTGCCGGCGGGATCAGGAGCGCGAGCACGAGCAGGCCCTGCACCACGTCGGTGATGCGACGCTCGACGCCGGTCGCAGCGAGGAAGCCCGATCCGGTGCGCAGTGCTGCGAAGACGAACGCGATGATGATCGCGACCGAGGCACGCTGACGCGACACCAGTGCGACGAGGAGCCCGGTCCAGCCGATGTTGGCGGGAAAGCCGGGCACGAGGGTGTAGTTGCCGAAGTCGCCGCCGGCGAGCATCATGCCGCCGGCCAGGCCGGCGAACGCACCGGAGACGAGCAGGGCGCCACCGCCGTAGCGGGAGGCGGCGACACCGGCCCGTTGCGCGGTGCGGGGGTTGTGGCCGAGCATCCGGAGCCGGAGCCCCCAGACCGTTCGGGCCATGGCGGCAGCGATCAGGAACGCGAGCGCGATCGCGATGAACGCCGAGATCGGGAACTCGTTGCCGAACACCTCGATGCGTGGAATGCGCGTGTTGTCGGGGAGCTGCTGGCTGATCTGCTGGCGGTTGGCGCGGCCCTCGGCCGGAGCGAGCAGCAGCCACTGGTTCTTGAGGCCGTAACCGACCAGCTGTGCGGCGATCGTGACCAGCAGCAGTGTGGTGAGCACTTCGGGGACGTTGCGCGTGTACCGCAGCACGCCGGCGATGCCGGCCCACAGCGCGCCGCCCACGACGCTGGCTGCCAGGAGCAGGACGATCACCCACGGACCCGACCAGCCGAGCTTCGTGCCGAAGTAGGCCCCGAAGGCGGCGCCGATGTACAGCTGTCCCTCCTGGCCGATGTTGACCAGGCCGGCACGGTTCGAGACGATCGTGCCGATCGCGACGAGCAGCAACGGCACCGCCACCCCGATGGTGGCGCCGATGCGGCCCGGCCCACGGATGCTGCCGTCGAGCAACGCGTTGAACACTTCCGACGACGATCCGCCCGTGACCTCGACGAGCAAGGCCGAGAGGCCGAGCGCGGCGGCGATGCAGATCGCGTAGAGGAAGACGACCTCGCCGATCGCCTTGAAGCGGTCGGCCGTCGGCGTGGCCGGGTTGGGGTGATGTGGCTCCTCGGTGAGGGTGCCGTCGGTGCCCATCTCGGGCTTGAAGTCGTCGGAGCCGACACCGTGATGGTGTTCGGGCGGGTGCGACGCTCCGCCGGTGACCTGCTGAGCGGTCATGTTGCCTGGTTCGACCGTCATACGGTCTGGCCTCCCATCATCAGACCGATGCGCTCGAGGTCGGCGTCCTGCCGATCCATCTCGCCGATGATGCGACCGTCGGAGATGACGATGATCCGGTGGGCGAGGTCGAGGATCTCTTCGAGTTCGCTCGAGATGAGGAGCACGCCGACGCCGTCTTCGGCGGCGCGGCGGAGTCGGTCGGTCATGTACTCGATCGCGCCGACGTCGAGCCCGCGTGTGGGCTGCGCGGCGACGAGCACCTTCGGTTCGTTCGAGAGTTCGCGCGCCAACACGACGCGTTGCTGGTTGCCGCCCGACAGCGAGAAGAGGGGAGCGTCGGGGCCGGAGCAGCTGATCTCGAACTCCTCGATCAGTGCTTCGGCCGTGCGGTTCATCTTGCGGTGGTCGAGCACACCGGCGCGCGACACCGGCTTGGTGTCGACGAGCCACAGGTTCTCGGCGATCGACATGTCGAGCACCACGCCGGAGTCGTGGCGATCTTCGGGGATGACGGCGACGCCGGCGGTCGCCATCGCGCCTGCCTTGCCGGTGGCGACCTTCTGGCCGACCACGCGAACCTCTCCCTCGTCGATGTCGGTGAGGCTCGACAGGATGTCGGCGAGCGGTCGTTGGCCGTTGCCCTCGACGCCGGCGACGCCGACGATCTCGCCGGCCCGGACGTTGAGGTCGAGTTCGTCGAGAATCGTCCGTCCCTCGCGGTCGCGGAGGGTGACGTGGTCGAGCCGGAGGACCTCGGGCGTCGACTCGTGTTCGGTTCGGGGCACCTCGGTGCCCTCGAGATCGGTGTCGACGACACCGAGTGCGACGCGCTCGGAGCGCAGCGACACGGATCGGCCGACCATCGCTGCTGCGAGGCTCGATGCGTCGACCGTCTCGGTCGCCACGTGGTCGACGACGCGACCCTGTCGCATGATCGTGACCTCGTCGGTCGCCTTCAGGATCTCGTCGAGCTTGTGGCTGACGAGCGCGACGGCGCGACCTTCGCCGACGACGACCTGGTGCAGGGTTTCGAAGAGCTGCTCGCTCTCGGCGGGGGTGAGCACCGACGTCGGCTCGTCGAAGATGATGATCGACGGGTCGCGGCGTAGGCACTTGATGATCTCGACCCGCTGGCGCATGCCGACGGGGAGCTCACCGACCACGGCGTCGGGGTCGACGTCGAGGCCATAGCGATCGGAAATCTCGACGATGCGGTCACGCACGTCGGAGGGGTGGAGCTTGCCGTCCTCGCCGAGGGCGACGTTCTCCCACACCCGGAGGGGCTCGACGAGGCTGAAGTGCTGGTGCACCATGCCGATGCCGTGTTCGGCGGCGTCGAGCGGGTCACGGAGACGCACCCGGTCTCCGTTGATGGTGACCGTGCCGGAGTCGGGAATGACCAGGCCGATCAGGATCTTCATGAGCGTCGACTTGCCGGCGCCGTTCTCGCCCAACACACCGTGGACGTGACCGGGCCGAAGGACGAGGTCGACGTTGTCGCAGGCCTGCACACTGCCGTAGCGCTTGCAGATCTGGTCGAGTCGGACGGCGGCGCCGGCGGGCGCCGGACCCGAAGGTCCGGCACCCGCATGCACACCGCTGGTGGGCTGATCAGCCACCGAACGCCTCAGCGGCGATCTCGCCGAAGGCGGCGTCGAGCTCACCGCTCGCCACCAGTGCGTAGGCCTCGTCCATCTCGGCCTGCTGCTCGGGGGTGGCGTCGCAGATGACGGCGCCGGCGACGTCGGGCTCTTCACCCGGCGAGTAGACGATGATGTCGCCTTCCTGGGCGGTGCCGTCGAGGATCTGCGGGAAGATCTCACGCACGTAGTCGCCACCGTCGAAGCGGACGGCGATGTCCCACGAGAGGTCGCCCTCACGGGTGCAGACGTCGGAGGC
>JBPEWX010000179.1:0-1803 GCA_052032235.1 Ilumatobacter sp.
GAATCATGACCGACTTCTTCGACATCGCCGCCACGCCGTCCGTGCTCGACCTCCAACGCCGAAAGGGCTCACTCGGGCTCTACGTCGACGAAGTCGGGGCCGGACCGGGCGACCCGCACGAACTCACCGAGCCCGAGATCGAACTCCTCACGACTCGCGACAGTTGCTACGTCGCGACGGTCTCCGAGACGGGTTGGCCCTACGTCCAGCACCGTGGCGGCGAGGCCGGGTTCGTCAAGGTGCTCGACGCACACACGATCGGTTGGGTCGAGCGCACGGGCAACCGCCAGTACGTCGGCACCGGCAACATCACCGACAACGGACGGGTCGCGGCGATCTTCGTCGACTATCCGTCGCGGACGCGCCTGAAGCTCTACGGCCACGCCACGTACCACCCCGACCCCGACGACGATCTCGTCGCGGCGCTCGGCGCGACCGGCGTGCGCAACGACGGTGCGATCACGATCGAGGTCCTCGCGACGTCCTGGAACTGCCCGAAGTTCATCACGCCGCGCTTCACCGCCGAGCAGGTCGAGGCGGCGTTGTCACGCCAGCAGGACCGCATCGACGAGCTCGAGGCCGAGCTGGCCGAGCTGCGGACGTCTCCCGTCGGAGGTTGAACGCGACAGATCCACGAGGTGTGTTCCGTTCAACTCGGAATCGGTTTCGGGACCAGGAGCCAGTTCGTGCGATCGTGTCGCCGCTGGGTCTGTGTCCCCGATGGGCACCTCGTGGATCTGTGTTCTGACTCGATGGTGCCCGACGAGTCGACGGAGGAGTAGGGACCAAAGGCCCGTTCGCCGCCGCCGGTCTTGCGACCGCCGGACCACCGTCGTTCAATGGTGTCATGGGGGACCAACACGACACTACGACCATCGACGCCGCCGAACTCGACGCACGATGCGCCCGGTTCTTCCAGTACTCCGCGGCGCACGCCTGGGATGCCCTCGCCAACATGTGCGCCCCCGACGCGGTGTTCGCTCAGAACGGCCACGACACCGACCTCGGTGGCCTGCTCGCGATGGTCGACGGCCTCACGAGCTCGGGGATCGAGTACTCGTACTCGAACGTCCGCCGCGTCGTCGCTCTCGAGGCCCGGACCGTCGTCGAGCAGCACCATGTCATCCTGCGTCGCGGCGACGGCGTGGAGGCGACGCCCGACGCGTGCATCGTGATGCAGTTCGACGACGCCGGCGTCATCGTGCGGGTCGACGAGTACCTCGACACCGCCGCCCTCGCACCGCTGTTCGCCTGACGCGACGTTTTGTCAGACTGTCGGGATGAGCGAGTACCCACCCTTCCCCGACATCGAGACGTTCGGCATGGGCCGCTCGGTCGACGAGGAACGGGCGCACCGCAAGCGCGTGTGCGCGATCGGGTATCGCATCTTCGCGGCGATGCGGTGGGGCCAGCTCGGCGACGGCCACATCTCGGCACGCGATCCCGAACTGACCGACCACTTCTGGCTGCTCGACTGGGGCGTGCCGTTCAACGCCGCCACCGTCGGCGCACTGGTGCTCGTGGGGCCCGACGGCTCGGTGAAGAACCACGCCTTCGAACCGACCGGCGCGGTCAACACCGCCGGCTACAACATCCACAGCCCGATCCTGGCCGCACGACCCGATGCGGTGTCGGCGGCACACACCCACACCCAGTTCGGCACGCCCTGGGCCGCCAACGTCGAACCGTTCCGCGCGATCAGCCAGGAGTCGTGTGCGTTCGTCTTCGACCAGGCGCTGTTCGACGACGAAGAGGTGGAGGTGCTCTCGTACGACGGCGGCAAACGCATCGCCGCCGCACTCG
>JBPEWX010000018.1:0-1860 GCA_052032235.1 Ilumatobacter sp.
GCGCCGAACATCCACTCGGCGACGGTGGCGCACGTCGCGTCGTTGTCGACACGGACGCGGTGACCGACCTCGGCGCCGAGCCGACCGGCGATGTCGACGTCGGCGACGCCGTCGAGGTTCGGGGCGGCCCGCAGGACACCGGCTCGGGTCACGAGGCCGGGCACACCGACGCCGAGCTCGTCGTACGGGCCGAGGGCGTCGGCGAGTTCGGCGAGGGTGTCGATCAGCAGCGGGATCGAGCCGTCGCCACGTGGGGTGGGTCGACGCTCTTCGGCGACGATCTCACCGTCGGCGTCGAGCGCGATGCCGAGGCACTTGGTGCCACCGACGTCGATGCCGACGGACAGACCGGTCGACACGGGAGGCCCCTCAGGCCTCGGCGAACGTCTTCAGTTCCTTGATGGCGTTCAGGATGCGGCGCTCGGCGCGACGCTTCACGAAACCCGGCAGCGGGACGACCAGCTCGATGGCGAGGTCGTACTGCACGTGGGTGTTGCCGTCGTCGGTGGGCTGGAAGATGAACGCCCCGTCGATCGACCGCTGGATGTCGCCCTTGACCATGGTCCAGGCGAGTCGCTTCGGCGCCGACGTGTAGTCGTACTCGAGGGTGTAGTGCGTGCTGCGCCCGAGTGCGGACGTGCGGAACTCGACCTCGTGCGGGCGGCCTTCGTCGTCACGGTTGGTGATGACGACTTCCTTCACGTCGTGGGTCCACGTCGGGTAGTTCTCGAGATCGGTGGCGATCTCCCACACCTTGTCGAGAGGAGCCGCAATGGTGATCGATTCGGTCGCGGTCTCAGCCATGGTCTGCATTCTGCCTGATTTCCTCATCTGATGGGGTGGTTTGTCGGCGCGGTTCGAAGGTGCCGTGGGTCACCGCCCACAGTCCGTTGAGCCCGAACCCGAGCATCGGCACCAGGAATCCGACGGCCAACGACGAGCCGGGATTGCCGTCGGGACCGTTCGGCCGCATGAACGTCGTCACGAGCGCAACGAGGAACTGGGCGAGCAGTGCCAGGTTCATCGTGCGTCGCACGACACTCGGGATCGCCGGGCCCATCAGCATGTAGAGCTGGGTGACGGCGATCTCGTCGGTGCGGCTGCGCTGGACGGCCGACCAGTACGACCACAAGAACGCGAACACACCGATGGTGAACAGGATCATCGCCGTGATCGCACCGATCCACTGGGCCGTCGTGTCGAACACGACCGCGGCGTAGGTGGCGGTGACGGCGAAGACGAGCGTCAGCGCGATATCGACCCGGATGATCGCGTCGCGGTGCTCCATACCACCAGGCTACGGGTGTCGGGCGGCGTTGCGGGGGTCGGGCGATCAGACGTCGAGGGCGGCGCCGAGGCGGGCGGCCAACACGTCGTAGCTGAAGTCGGCCAGCGCCCGCCGGCGCGCGGCCGCACCCATCCGGCTGCGCAGGGCGTCGTCGTCGAGGAGGGCGGCGAACGCCTCGGCGGCGCGGGGAGCAGCATCGTCGGCGCCCGGCTCGTCGAGGACCAGGCCGGTCTCGCCGTCGGCCACCGCTTCTGCGGCTCCCCCGCTCTGGCCGGCGACCTGGGGAACCCCACAGGCGGCGGCTTCGACGAACACGATGCCGAACCCCTCCTGCTCGAGACCGCCCCATCGGTTGCGGCACAGCATGGTGAACACGTCGGCGCAGCCGTAGATGCGCGGCAGATCGTCGTTGGCGACCCGGCCGAGGAACCGGACGGGAGCGTCGAGCTCGCCGGCCAGCTTGCGGAGCCGGTCGTCGTCGCGGCCCTTGCCGGCGATCGCCAGCACGAGGTCGGGGTGCGACTCGCGCATGCGCGCGACCGCCCGAATCGCGGTGTCGAAACCCTTGCGGG
>JBPEWX010000180.1:0-4335 GCA_052032235.1 Ilumatobacter sp.
GGCGCGCGCCGGCCCCTTCTTGACGCCTCGTGCTCGCAGCCCGAACGCCACGTTGTCGCGGGCCGACAGGTGCTCGAACAACAGGTATTGCTGGAAGACGACGCCGATGGGGCGCTGCTCCGGCGGCACGAAGACCCCGGCTCCCGGATCGTCGAGCAGGGTCCCGTCGACGACGATGTGCCCCTCGTCGAGCGGGACGAGCCCGGCGAGGGCTCGCAGGAGCGTGGTCTTGCCGGACCCGTTGGGCCCGAGCACGGCCAGCAGCTCCCCGTCGGCCACCTCCAGGTCGAGGTCGAGCTCGAACCCGCCGACCGTGACGCCGATCTCGGCCGACAGGCTCACGACAACCCCCGAGTGCCACCGAGCCACCGGTCGCGCAGCCCGACGAGGACGGCGAGACTCACGGTCACGAGCACCAGCGCGATGACGATCGCCTCACCGGGATCGGTCTCGAGCGCCAGGAACGTGGCGAGCGGCATGGTGCGGGTCGTGCCCGGGAAGTTGCCGGCGAACGTGATCGTCGCTCCGAACTCGCCGAGTGCGCGAGCCCATGCCAGCACGGCGCCGGCGACCAGGGCCGGCCGGATGCCCGGCAGGGTGACTCGCGAGAAGACGTACCAGCGACCGGCGCCGAGCGTGCGGGCGGCGTCTTCGACACGCGGATCGAACTGGCGGATGGCCGACTCGACGGTGAGAACCAGGAACGGCATCGCGACGAACGTCTGGGCCACCACCACGCCCGCGGTGGTGAACGGCAGGCGGATGCCGAACCACTCGTCGAGGTACTGGCCGAACAACCCGCGACGGCCGAACGAGGCGAACAGCGCGACGCCGGCGACGACCGGCGGCAGCACCATCGACAACGTCGAGACGGCCCGTACGAGCCCACGCCCCCGGAACTCGACCCGGGCCAGCAGCCAGGCGAGCGGCACGCCGAACAGGACCGACAGCACGGTGGCGGCCAGCGAGGTCTGCAGCGACAGCCACAGCGCGTCGATCACCGAGTCGCGTGTGATCACGCCGACGATCTCGCTCCAGGGCACACGCCACAGGAGCCCGACGAGCGGGAGCACGAAGAACGCGACGGCGACGACGGCCAGAGCGAGGACCGGCAGCGGCAGGCGCTCGTCGGTGACGCGTCGGCGGTCTCGACTCATGGGGCGCCGAACCCGTGCTCGCGCAGCATCTGTTGCGCCTCGTCGCCGAGGACGAACTCGACGAACGCCTCGCCGGACTCGCCGAGCGCGACGATCGGGTACTCGGCCTCGACGTTGAACTCGTCGGCGATCGCCACACCGTCGACCCGCTCGCCGGCGGCCGCGATGTCGGTCGAGTACACGACACCGGCGTCGGCCTCGCCGAGTTCGACCTTCGTCAGCACCGCTCGGACGTTCGACTCGAACGACACGGGAGTGAGGTCGACCCCGGCGCGGTCGAGGACCTCGTTCGTGTAGGCGCCGCACGGGACCTGCTCGGCGCAGACGACGACGAGCAACCCGGGATCGGCGAGGTCGTCGAGCGTGGCGATGCCGTGGGGATTGCCCGGCTCGACCACGATCTCGGCGCGGTTGGTGGCGAAGGTCCGTGCCGCCCCGTCGGCGCCGGCGATCCGCTCCATGGTGGCGACGTCGGCCGAGGCGAAGACGTCGGCCGGTGCGCCTTCGGCGATCTGTGCGGCCAGGTCGGACGATCCGGCGGCGCTGATGACCACCGACTCCCCCGTCCTGCCGGTGTAGGCATCGGCGATGTCGTCGAACGCGTCGGTCAGCGACGAGGCAGCGAACACCACCACGTCGTCGTCCGTCGGGCCGCCACACGCGACGAGCGGGAGCACCATCATCAGGGCGAGGAGCCGCACGGAGCCACACTAGTCATCGAGTGACTAGTTCGGAGCAGCCCGTCGGCACGGTGCCTTTTGCTCCGCCCACGGATCGCGGTGACAATGGCGGCGTGAGTGCGTGTTGTGGCCCATCACGGGACGAGTCGGCCGAGGGCGACAGCGGATCGTCGTCGTTCTCCGGAACCGGATCGGCGGGCGAGCTCGCCGCCGTACCGGCCGGCCGTTTCCTGATGGGCAACGACGGGACGGTCGGCTACCCGGCCGACGGCGAAGGCCCCCGTCACGAGGTCGAACTCGCCGCCTACTCGATCGGCGTCACGACCGTCACGAACGCACAGTTCGCAGCGTTCGCCGACGACACCGGCTACGTCACCGAGGCCGAACGGTTCGGCAACTCCTTCGTGTTCGCCGGGCTGCTGCCCGACGACTTCCCACCCACCCGCGGCGTCGCCGCCGCTCCCTGGTGGCGCGAGGTGATCGGCGCGCAGTGGCGGCATCCGGAGGGCCCGCACAGCGACGTCACCGAACGGGCCGACCATCCGGTCGTCCACGTCAGCTGGAACGACGCGGTCGCATTCTGCTCGTGGGCCGGGGCGCGGCTCCCCACCGAGGCCGAGTGGGAGCGGGCCGCTCGCGGCGGCCATGACGGCCGCACCTTCCCGTGGGGCGACGACCTCGAACCGAACGGCGAGCACCGCATGAACGTCTTCCAGGGGACGTTTCCGGCGGAGAACACCCGAGCCGACGGATTCGCCGGCACCTGCCCGGTGCGCTCGTTCGAGCCGAACGGTCTCGGTCTGTACGAGGTGACCGGCAACGTGTGGGAGTGGTGTAGCGACTGGTTCGATCCCGGTTACTACGAGCGTTCACCACGGGCGAACCCCACCGGGCCGGACACCGGCCAGGCACGGGTGATGCGCGGTGGCTCGTACTTGTGCCACGACAGCTACTGCAACCGATATCGCGTGGACGCCCGCAGCGGGAACAGCCCGGACAGCTCGGCCGGCAACATCGGCTTCCGCATCGTCGCCTGAGCCGACGCGGTCACACGACGATCGTGGCGCGGCGCCAACCGCGGAGATCGTTCAGCACTGCGACCTCGGCGCATTCGGCGAGGTCGGCGGCGGCGATCGAACGCTCGGCGAGACGGCCCGACTCGACCGCCAGGTGACGGGCGACGCCGGCGAGCCCGCCGTCGGCGAGCGGTGGACACCACCAGCGACCGTCGACCAGGTACGCGAGGTTGGCGATCGTCGTCTCGATCGCGTTGCCGTGTTCGTTCACCAACACGACGTCGTCGACGCCCGGATGACGGGACCGGGCGGCGCCGTAGTGGTCGCGCATCGTGGTCTTGTGGCAGCAGAACGGATCGTCCGATCGGGTCACCTCGGTGTCGATCGCCAGCCGGACCACGTCGGCGGCATCGTCGAGCGGCACCACCTCGACCGACAGCTCGCCGTCGGCGTGCAGGGTGACCCGCACCCGCTCGGCCTGCCGCGCCGGGGGCACGGCGGCGAGGCGGCGGCCGAACAGCGCCCGATCGAAGGGGATGCCGAACCAGTCGGCCGAGGCCGCCATCCGGTCGGCGTGCAGGGCGACGTGGTGAACGCCGTGCCGATCGTTGCGGAGCGTTTCGAACAGCGACGTGCCGTCGCGCCGCAGCGACGTCGTGAGCACACGCGCCTTGGCCTCGACCTCACGATCTTCGGCGGCCGGGTCGGACGACCAGGTGATGCCGCCGCCGGCCCCGTACTCGTAGGTGCGACTCGACGGATCGAGCACTGCGGTTCGGATCGGGACGGAGAACACGGCTCGAGTCGGCTCGCACGGCGGCGCCAGTACACCGATCGCGCCGCAGTAGACGCCGCGCGGATCGAGCTCGGCCTCACGGATCGTCTGCATCGCCGAGATCTTGGGGGCGCCGGTGACCGAGCCGCACGGGAACAGCGCTTCGAACACGTCGAGCAAGCCGACGTGTTCGGGCATCTCGGCGGTGATCGTCGACGTCATCTGCCAGACCGTCTCGTAGCGCTCGATGTCGAACAGGCTCGGCACGGCGACCGAACCGACGGTGGCGAGTCGCCCGAGGTCGTTGCGCAGCAGGTCGACGATCATCACGTTCTCCGCCTGCTCCTTGGCCGAGGCGCGCAGCACCTCGGCAGCAGCACGGTCGTCGTCCGGGCGTGGACGGCGCGCCGCGGTGCCCTTCATCGGGCGGCACGTCACGACGTCACCGTCCCACCGGAAGAACAACTCGGGCGACGCCGACGCGACGATGCGGTCGCCCATCTCCACGTAGGCGCCGAACGCGCCGCTCTGCGCGGCGACGAGTGACTGGTAGACGTCGAGAGGCGAGCCGACGTAGCCGCCGTCGAACCGGTCGGTGATGTTGACCTGGTACACGTCGCCGAGTGCGATGTGGGAGCGAACGAACTCGACGGCGTCGGGATAGGGCCACCGGCTCGGGCGGCGCTCGGGCGGACCGGGACGAGCGT
>JBPEWX010000181.1:0-1508 GCA_052032235.1 Ilumatobacter sp.
CCGAGAGCGTCTGGGTCCCTCCGGTGCTGATGTGCAGCGCGATGACCGGCGACGGCCTCGACGAGGTCTGGCAGCAGGTCATCGCCCACCGCACGACGATGGTCGAGTCGGGCGAGTTCGAGCGGCGACGCACCCGCCAGCTGATCGACTGGATGTGGTCGTCGGTCGAGACCGAACTCGTCGACTCGTTCAAGCGACGCGACGACGTGCGCGACCTCGCCGGTGCGCTCGAGTCGGAGCTCGCGGCCGGGTCGACGACGCCCGCGCTCGCAGTGCGTCGCCTCCTCGACCTGCGGCCCTGACGGCTTTCGTTCCGGCGCGCCGGCGACTCAGATGACGCCGAGGGCGTCCATCGCCAGAGCGACCCGTTGGAAGCCGGCGATGTTGGCGCCGCGGACGAGGTCGCCGGGTGCACCGAACTCCTCGGCGGTCTCGGCGCAGAGGCGGTGGATGTTCGTCATGATCTCGTCGAGACGCTGCTCCGTGTGCGAGAACGACCACGAGTCACGCGAGGCGTTCTGTTGCATCTCGAGCGCCGACGTCGCGACACCGCCGGCGTTGGCGGCCTTGCCGGGCCCGAACGCCACGCCGGCCTCGGCGAAGGCTCGGACGGCGTCCGGGGTGCACGGCATGTTCGCACCCTCGGCAACGGCGACGCAGCCCTGGTCGATCAGGGTCGCGGCGTCGCGCCCCGACAGCTCGTTCTGCGTCGCGCACGGGAGCGCCAACTCGGTCGGCAACTCCCAGACGTTGCCCCGCTCGACCACGTGGGCCTTCGGACGCCGTTCGGCATAGTCGCCGACCCGGCCGCGTTCGACCAGCTTGACCTGCTTGAGTTCGTCGAGGTCGATGCCGTCGTCGTCGACCACGTAGCCGGACGAGTCGGAGCAGGCGATCACGTGGGCGCCGAGCGACTGCAGCTTCTCGATCGCGAACAGCGCCACGTTGCCCGAGCCCGACACCGTCGCCGTTCGCCCGTCGAGGGAGTGACCACGGGCGGCGAGCATCTCGCGCAGGAAGAACACCGTGCCGTAGCCCGTTGCTTCGTTGCGGACGAGTGCGCCTCCCCACTCGACGCCCTTGCCGGTGATGATGCCCGACTCGTAGCGGTTCGTGATCCGCTTGTACTGGCCGAAGAGGTAGCCGATCTCACGGCCGCCGACGCCGATGTCGCCGGCGGGCACGTCGGTGTACTCGCCGATGTGGCGGTACAGCTCGGTCATGAAGCTCTGGCAGAAGCGCATGATCTCGCTGTCCGATCGGCCCTTCGGGTCGAAGTCGCTGCCGCCCTTGCCGCCGCCGATCGGCATGCCGGTGAGCGCGTTCTTGAACACCTGCTCGAATCCGAGGAACTTCACGATGCCGGTGTTGACCGACGGGTGGAATCGCAGACCGCCCTTGTACGGGCCGAGTGCGCTGTTGAACTCGATCCGGAAGCCACGGTTGATGTGGATCTCGCCGTCGTCCGCCTGCCACGGGACGCGGAAGACGAGCTGACGTTCGGGCTC
>JBPEWX010000182.1:0-2210 GCA_052032235.1 Ilumatobacter sp.
CCGGTGATCAGGTGTTGATCGAGCAGCAACGGTTTGAGCAGCCGCCGTCGAGATCGCAGGATGCGACGCAGTTCGGGGAGCGACAGGTCGTCGACGATCGGATCGATGCCGAGCCGGGCGACGTCGGGCAGTTCGGTCTCGACGTGGTCGGGGTCGAACACCACCACCTCACCGAAGGTCCGGGGATCGACGAACCACAGTTCGTGACGCTCCCCCGCATCGTCGGGATCGAGGTGGAGCACGACGTGGGTGTGCGGCGGCCGCGGTGCGTCGGCCGCGGCGACGAGCACCTGACCGCTCATCCGGAGGTGGATCATGACTTCGTCACCCGAGTCGAGCGGGAGGAACAGGTACTTGCCGCGTCGGTTGGCCGCCAGGATCGTCGTGCCGGTCAACCCGTCGATGACGGCCTGCGCCGACGTGCGGCGCACGGTCCGTTCGCGACCGACCTCGACCCGGCCGACGCGACGTCCGACGGCATGTCGCTCGAGCCCGCGACGGACGGTCTCGACCTCGGGGAGTTCGGGCATCGGGTCAGGACTCGACGAGGGTTTCGTAGGCGTCGGCCGCCGCAGCCTGTTCGGCCGACTTCTTCGAGCGTCCTTCGCCACGTCCGATCGTCTGGCGGGCCACCATCACCTTGGCGGTGAACGTCTTGTCGTGGTCGGGCCCGGTGGAACTCACCTTGTAGTCGGGGTTCGGCTTGCCGTCTCGCGCCAGGACCTCTTGGAGCGCCGACTTGTAGTCGAGTCGATGCAGCGAGTCGACGGCATCGTCGAGGCGGTCGGCGAACAACCGCTCGATGAAGTCGAACGACGCCTGGCGGCCGCCATCGAGATACACGGCACCGATGACCGCCTCCATGGCATCGGAGAGGATCGACGTCTTCTCGCGTCCACCGGCAGCGTCTTCACCACGGCCGAGCAGGAGGTGTTCGCCGATGCCGAGCTCGGCGGCCACCTCGGCGAGGGCGTTCGCGTTGACGACGCTCTTGCGCAGATCGGTCAGTGCCCCTTCGGCCAGATGCTGGAAGTTGCGGAAGACCAGATCGGCGACGACCCAGCCGAGCACCGCGTCGCCGAGGAACTCCAGGCGTTCGTTGCTCACCTCGGGTTGGGGCGCCTCGGCGACCCACGAGCGATGACACATCGCCCGGTGGAGGAGATCCGGATCGTCGAAGGAGTGGCCCAGACGCTGTTCGAGTGCGCCGAGGCCCATCGGATCAGCCGCCGACCCGCTCGTGGACGTAGTCGACGGCATCTCGCACGGTCTTGAGGTCTTCGAGGTCCTCGTCCTCGATCCGGAACCCGACGGTGCGATCGGACAGCTCCTCTTCGAGCGATTCGACGAGCTCGATCAGAGCCAGCGAGTCGGCGTCGAGGTCGTCGACGAACGACTGCCCTTCGGCGATCGCGGTCGGTTCGATCTCGAGGATGTCGGCCAGACGGTCGCGGACGATCTCGAAGATCTCGTCGCGCCCGATCGGGTCGTTGTTGACGTGAGTCTCTGCAGGCACGGCCGACAGCCTATCCACGCGCCCCGTTCAGGTCACCGGAAAGCGTCCGTCGCGACGGTCGGGGTCGACGCTTCGGGCGGGAACCACACCCGGAGACGGTCCGCGGTCGACTCGAACAGGACCGCACCATCCAGGCTCGTCCAGATGTAGTCACCGGCGCCGCAGCACTCGTTGGCGAAGATGCCGTCCTGGCTCCAGGTCGTGACGGGTTCGTCGTCGACGCGCTGGCCTGTCCGGAGATCGATCAACTCCCAGCCCTGCTCGGCGGTGACGATGCCGCGGTCACCGTCGATCGCGGCGAACGACTGGACACCGGGACGGACCCACAGCCGTTCACCGGTCGCGAGGTCGAACGCCACCAACTGCTCGCGGGGCGGTGTGGTCTCGTCGATCCACTGGCAACCGAAGTCGTCCGTCCAGTCGAGGCACTCCATCGCGAGGACGACCGAATCGGTGATCGCGCTGTTGAAGCCCTCACGGCTGATCGTGTGGAACCCGGCGACCTCCCAGACGACGCCGCCCGCCCCGTCGACCAGCCGGAGCGGCTCGTCGCCCCCGAACGGGAGCCGCAGGAGCGGCGGCAACGACCGCAGCACTGTCGGCTCGCTCGACCACGAGTCGCCGGTCCACACGACGCCCGGCATGGATTCGCCGAGCTCGACGCCGACGACTCGCTGAGATGACCGGCGCCGAC
>JBPEWX010000183.1:0-3427 GCA_052032235.1 Ilumatobacter sp.
TTCGCCGACTTCGGCGCCGAGGTCATCAAGTTCGAACAGCCCGAGGTGGGCGATCCGTTGCGCGCCTGGGGGCGCGAGAAGGTGGACGGTCAGGCGTTGTGGTGGCCGATCGCCGCCCGCAACAAGAAGTCGGTCACCTGCAACCTGCGTGACGAGCGCGGCCAACAGATCGTGCGCGACCTCGTCGCCGAGGCCGACATCCTGCTCGAGAACTTCCGCCCCGGAACGCTCGAGCGGTGGGGGCTCGGTTGGGAGGAGCTGTCGGCCATCAATCCGAAGCTCGTCATGGTGCGCGTGTCCGGCTTCGGGCAGACCGGCCCGTACGCGTCGCGACCCGGCTACGCGTCGGTCGGGGAGGCGATGGGCGGCCTGCGCTACGTCGTCGGCGACCCGTCCGCGCCGCCGAGCCGAACCGGCATCTCGATCGGCGACTCGCTGGCGGCGATCTACGCCACGCTCGGCGGGATGATGGCCTTGTACCGGGCACGAGAGACCGGCAAGGGTCAGGTGGTCGACGCCGCGATCTACGAGTCGGTGCTCGCCGTGATGGAGTCGTTGATCCCCGAGTACACCGTGGGCGGGTTCGTGCGTGAACGAACCGGCCCGATGCTCCCGAACGTCGCCCCGTCGAACCTGTACCCGACCGCCGACGGCGACTGGGTCATCATCGCCGCCAACCAGGACACCTTGTTCGGGCGCCTGTGCCGGGCGATGGGCCGCCCCGAGCTCGCGACCGACGAGCGCTACCTCACCCACACCGCACGCGGTGAGCACCAGGCCGAACTCGACGAGTTGATCGGGGCGTGGACGGTCACCCTGACCGCCGACCGATTGCTCGAACTGATGCACGAACACGAGGTCGCCGCCGGCCGGGTGTACAAGGCGCCCGACATGCTCCAGGATCCGCACTTCGCCGAGCGGGAAGCCATCGTCGAGGTGCCGCACCCGACGCTCGGCTCGTTCCCGATGCAGAACGTGTTCCCGAAACTGAGCGAGACGCCGGGCGAGGTGAAGTGGGTGGGTCCCGAACTGGGCCAGCACAACGACGACGTGCTCGGCGGGATCCTCGGTCTGAGCGCCGACGAACTCGACGCGCTGCGCGCCGACGGCGTGGTCTGACGGGCCGATTCGGGTCATCCGACCCTCCACGACGGGACCTCCGCCGACATACCGTGCGGTAACGGCGGCGCCGTCGCGCAGAACCAGTAGTGTCGACGGCGTCATCACGACTGCAACACCCCCATCTCCGGAAAGGACCATCCCATGACCGTTCGCGTAGGCATCAACGGCTTCGGGCGCATCGGCCGCAACTTCTTCCGTGCTGCGAAGGAAAGCGGCGCCGACATCGACTTCGTCGCGGTGAACGACCTCGGCTCGCTCGACACGATGGCCCACCTCCTCAAGTACGACTCGGTCATGGGCGTGCTGCCCGAGAAGATCACCGCCACCAAGAACGGCATCAAGGTCGGCGACGACACGCTGACGGTGCTGTCCGAGCGTGATCCCAAGGCGCTCCCGTGGGGCGACCTCGGCGTCGACGTCGTCATCGAATCGACCGGCTTCTTCACGGCCCGCGACGACGCGGCGATGCACCTCGAGGGCGGCGCGCCGACCGTCATCGTGTCGGCCCCGTCGGCCGGTGCCGACCTGACCGTCGTGTACGGCGTCAACCACAAGGACTACAAGCCGAAGCAGCACCAGGTCATCTCGAACGCGAGCTGCACCACCAACTGCTTCGTGCCCCTCGTCAAGGTGCTCGACGACGCGTTCGGCGTCGTCAACGGTCTCATGACGACGACGCACGCCTACACCGGCGACCAGCAGCTGGTCGACGGCCCGCACAAGGATCTCCGTCGTGCACGCGGCGCTGCCATCAACATCGTGCCGACCAGCACCGGCGCCGCCCGCGCGACGAGCCTCGTGATGGAGTCGATGAAGGGCAAGCTCGACGGCACCTCGTTCCGTGTGCCGATCCCGACCGGTTCGATCACCGACTTCACCGCCAACCTGCGCAAGAAGGCTTCGGTCGAGGAGATCAACGCCGCGTACAAGGCCGCCGCCGCACGGGGCGCGCTGAAGGGCATCCTCGAGTACACCGAGGACCCGATCGTGTCGAGCGACATCGTCAACAACCCGCACTCGTCGATCTTCGACGCCGGGCTGACCATGTCGATGGGCAAGCTCGTCAAGGTCTGCTCGTGGTACGACAACGAGTGGGGCTACTCGAACCGCCTCGTCGACCTCGTGTCGTACGTGGGCACCAAGAAGCGCTGAGCGCACCATGATCAACGGGATTCCCACCCTGGAGGATCTCGGTGACGTGTCGGGCAAGCGCGTGTTCGTGCGGACCGACTTCAACGTGCCCCTCGACGGCGAGGTGGACGACGACGGCGACCATCGCCGCATCACCGACGACTTCCGGATCCGGGCGGCCCTGCCGACGATCGAATGGCTCACCGAGCGCGGCGCGAGCGTCGTGTGCGGCAGCCACCTCGGTCGTCCGAAGGGGGAGCCGAACCCGCAGTACTCGATGGACCCGGTCCGGGCTCGCCTCGCCGAGCTCGCACCGGGGGTCGAGCTGCTCGAGAACCTGCGCTTCGACCCGGGCGAGACCGGGAACAGCGACGAGTTCACGGCCCAGTTGCTCGACGGCGTCGACCTGTACGTGAACGACGCGTTCGGTGCCTCGCACCGGGCGCACGCATCGATCGTCGGGCCGCCCACCGCGGTGCCGTCGGCGATGGGTCGCCTGCTCGAGAAGGAGGTCGACGTGCTGCTCGGCCTCCGTGATCAGCCGAAGCGTCCGTTCGTCGCCGTGCTCGGCGGCGCCAAGATCTCCGACAAGCTCGGCGTGGTCGAGGCGCTCCTCGACGTCGTCGACTCGCTGGTGATCGGCGGGGCGATGTGCTTCACGTTCTTCGCCGCCCAGGGCAAGCGGATCGGCGATTCGCTGTTCGAGCCCGACCAGGTCGACACGTGTGCCACGATCCTCGAGGCGAACGCCGGCAAGATCCACCTCCCCGACGACCTCGTCGGGCTCGACGCGAACGGACAGTTCGCGACGTGGGGCGCCCAGGTGCCCGACGGTGGCAAGGGTTTCGACATCGGACCCGGCTCGGCCGCAGCCTTCACCGACGTCATCATGGACGCCCGCATGGTCTTCTGGAACGGCCCGATGGGCATGTTCGAGGACGACCGGTTCGCGAACGGCACCAAGACCGTCGCCCAGGCGATGGCCGACACGAAGGCGTTCACCGTCGTCGGCGGTGGCGACTCCGCCGCTGCGCTCGCCCAGTTCCGGCTCGACGACGAGGTCGACCACGTGTCGACCGGCGGCGGCGCCAGCCTCGAACTGCTCGAGAACGGCGACCTGCCGGGGCTCGCCGCGCTGCGCGGCGCCCCCAACGCCTGATCCAACCGAACAACC
>JBPEWX010000184.1:0-3119 GCA_052032235.1 Ilumatobacter sp.
GCGAAGTCGTCGAACGCCAGCAGGTCGTCGGGGCCGCTCATGTCGTCGAACGCGGGGACGAACACGACGTACGGCTCCCCGTCGGACTCGAAGGTGACGAATGCGATGTTGCCCTGATCGGGCGTCCGGAACGACGTGAACGTGAGCACCATCTGGGCGATCGCACGACGTTGCTGCGCTTCCGACATCCGGTCGAGCACCGTCGGGTCGAGCACGATGGTGGCGACGCCACGCTCGGGGATCACCCGATCGATCAAGCCGGGGCGGACCGACGTGCGCAAACCGAGCGCCGACAGTCCGGTGGTCGACTCGAGTGCGGCGACGACCTCCTGCGTCGACGGATTCTCCCGTCGGTTGACCTCGAGCGGGCTGAGGTCGTCGGACGAACCGATCGTGTAGTACACGGTGATCGGCTCGACCTGCGCCGGAAGCGTCGTGGTCGTGATCGGCGGGGGCGGGGGCGCCGTCTCGCCCGGCACGGTGGGCGTCGGAACGGTGGTCGTGGTGGTCGTGGTCGTGGTGGTCGTGGTGGTGGTCGTCGTCTGCTCGGTCAGCTGATCGGGGATGTCGTCGACGTTGTACGGCGTGACGCGTTCGTCGGTCGGCAGACCGCACGCTGCGACGACCACCGAGACGACAGCCAGGACGGCGACCAGCACGGCGGTGCGTCGGGCGACTCGGGGGTGGGGTTCGGTCATGCTGTGTCCTCCGTCGGGATGCGCACCACGAACCGGGCACCGCCGCCCCGTCGATCCTCGACCCACGCCTCGCCGCCCAGCGCGGCGGCATGTTCGGCGACCAGTGCCAGGCCGAGGCCGGTTCCGATCCGGTTGCGCGCCGCGCTGCCGCGGGCGAACCGTTCGAAGATGCGGGTCTTCTCGCTCGCGGCGACGCCCGGACCGGCGTCCTCGACGGCGATCAGGACCGCGTTCTTGATGTCGGCCGGCTCGATCGCGATGCGGGTCGGGCCGTCGCCGTGGTTCTCGGCGTTGTCGAGCAGGTTGCCGAGCACCCGCTCGAAACGGATCCGGTCGATGAGTGCTTTGCGCGGCGCCTTCGCGTGCACCTCGATCGGGAGTTCACCGTAGCCGTAGCGCTGCGACACCCGATCGCACAGCTCGACGATGTCGATCGGTTCGCGATGGAGGTCCTGGGCGCCGGCTTCCAGACGGGAGAGTTCGAGCAGGTCGATGACCATGTCGTCGAACCGGCGCACCTGGCTGACGACCACGTCGAGCGCCTGCTGGGTACGTTCCGGCAGATCGTCCCGACGGGCGTCGAGCACCTCGACGGCGGCCGTGAGCGCGGTGATGGGGGAGCGGAGCTCGTGGCTGACGTCGGATGCGAAGCGCTGCTCGCGCTCGATCCGTTCCTGGACGGCGTCCGCCATCTCGTTGAACGAACCGGCGAGTCGATTGAGGTCGGGGTCGGACTCTTCGTCCATGCGGACGTCGAGCGAGCCGGACGCGATGTCGCCGGCCGCGTCGGCGACGCGCGACACCGGTCGGAGCAGGCGCCGACTGGTCGACCAGCCGAAGAACGTGGCGACGATCGCAGCGAGCGCGGTGCCGATGATCAGTGCCGTCGCCAGCACCCGAAGGGCGTTCTCGGTGCTGTCGAGCGGGAACGCCTCGATGTAGCCGACGTCGTAGGCGCGGATGTTGACGCCGACGGCGAGCCAGGTGTCGCCTTCGTACTCGTAGAGCTGCTGGCCGTACTGCCGGGAGGCGACGGCTTCGACCAGTTCGGGCGGAAGGTCGTCGATCGACCAACCCGATCGCGACGAGATCTGTCGGAGCGGCTGGGTCTCGAGGTCGGGGAGGAGGACACCGAACGCGTCGGGTTCGTAGTCGAGGTCGATCACGAACTCGCCGATGTCGGCGTCGGCGTCGTAGGCGCCCCGGATGTCCTGCGCGTGGAAGATCGCGTCGTTGCGAGCGTCGGCGACGCGCTGCTCGAGCAGTGAGTTGCGCGCGAAGAGGAACGTCGCCACCGCCAGAGCCATGCCGCCGAGCAGCGCCATGGCACCGAAGAACAGGGTGACCCGCGTGCTGAGGCGGAGTGATCGCTGGCGGGCCATGGCGCGGACCAGTGTGGCACGATGGTGCGGCCTTGGGCAGCCGGAGGGCGTGCCGTGGGAGCGAGGGAGCCGATGAGTCGAGCGACTCGAACCGGTGGGTTTCTCGCTGCCGGTGAGGCTCCAGGGGGAGGAAGGAACCCCACCGGGGCAGCGTGAACAGTCATCATTGTGAAGTTCATGTGTGACGGTGGGGCGCTCGAACTGTGCGATTTGTGTAACAAACGAGGCCGGAATCGGCTCCATCACCCCTGTTCAGAGGGGTTTCTCCCACGGAACGGGATTCATGACAAACTGACGGAACCGTGAACACCCTCCTCTTCATCGAAGACGACGACGGCATCCGTCTCGCCCTCCGCCTCGCGCTGGAGGACGAGGGGTACACCGTGCACGAGGCGGTCGACGGCGGTGCCGGACTGGCGGCGTTCGCCGAACACGACGTCGATCTCGTCTTGCTCGACCTGCGGCTGCCCGACATGTCGGGTTTCGACGTCTGCCGGTCGATCCGGTCCGAGTCGATCACACCGATCATCATGATCACGGCCCAAACCGACACCCACGACATGGTCGCCGGGCTCGAGGCCGGGGCCGACGACTACGTCACCAAGCCGGTCGTGCCGAAGGAGTTGGCGGCTCGGATCCGGGCGCTGCTCCGCCGGGTGCATCTCCACGAGTCGACCTCGGCGACGTCGTCGACCCGGTTCGGCGATCTCGAACTGCGGCGCGAGCAGGGCATCGTGCTCAAGGGCGGGCAGGAGCTCAGCCTCACCAAGACCGAGTACCGGCTGTTGTGCGAGTTCGCCGACCATGCCGGCGCCGTGCTGTCACGAGACCAGTTGCTCGAACGGGTGTGGGGCTACGAGTACCTCGGCGACTCCCGCCTCGTCGACGCCCATGTGCGTCGCCTGCGCCTGAAGATCGAAGATCACCCCGACGACCCGAAGCTGATCGTCACCGCGAGAGGCATCGGCTACCGCCTCATGTCCTGAGTCGGATGATGCCAAGTCGGATGAGGTCAGACCCCAACCGACGAGATGGCCGT
>JBPEWX010000185.1:0-3324 GCA_052032235.1 Ilumatobacter sp.
CCGACCTCGTGGTCCGGTCGAACTCCACCGAGACGGCGATCAACGAGGCCGTCGCGCTCGAACTGCTGGAGGCCGCCGGACTCGCATCCCAGGATGCGATCTCGGTCGCGTTCAGTGTCAACGGCGGCGATGCGGCACTCCGACTCGTCATCGAGCATCCGGACGACACCTGGATGTCCGAGGAGTTCGGCGATGACGGAGCGTTGTACAAGGCGGAGAGCACCGGCGACTACTCGTACCGAGGCGACGATCCCGACGCCTACGACGACGTGTTCGACCAGGAGGCGGGCGACGACAACGCCGATCTCGGCCCACTGATCGACTTCCTGCAGTTCGTGAACGAGAGCGACGACGAGACCTTCGCTGCCGAGCTGGACGAGTGGCTCGACGTGGATGCGTTCGCGACGTACCTGGCGATGCAGGACCTGATCGGCAACTTCGACGACATCGACGGCCCCGGGAACAACTCGTATCTGTTCTACGACACCGAGGCGGAACGGTTCACCGTCGTCGCCTGGGACCACAACCTCGCCTTCGGCGTCCAGAACGTGGGGGACGGTGGCCCCGGCCAGATGCCCGGGGGAGGCGAACGACCCGGCATGGGCGATCTGCCCGAACCCGGCGACACGCCCGACATGGGCGATCTGCCCGAACCCGGCAACATGCCCGACGGGGGCGATCTGCCCGAACCCGGCGGTCTGCCCGACATGGGTGACCGCCCGCAACGGCCCGGCGGCGACACAGGGGCCGGCGGTGGCGACCCGATGGGCGGCTCGAACGTCCTCGTCGAGCGGTTCACCGCCGTCGACGAATGGAGCCGCCTCGTCGACGAACGAACCACCGAGCTGCGAGCGGCGCTGTACGACAGCGGACTCGCCACCGACATCGTCGCCACGTGGACGGAGACCGTCGTGTCGACCGGTCTCGTCGACCAGGCGACGGCAGACGCCGACGCGGCACAGATCCTCGCGATGGTCGGGTCATGAACACGTCACTCGCAGTCCGTGCCGGGGCAGTTCACAGCGAACTCCCAGACTCGCGTGCCACAGTGAACGCCATGTCCGGCCACCACCTGCTCGTCGTCGACGACGAGGACAACCTCCGTTCGATGCTCGCCGCGGCGCTCCAACACCACGGCTTCGAGGTGTCCGAGGCGGCGAACGGACGGGAGGCCCTCGAGGTGATCCCGACTCGACGACCCGACCTGATCCTGCTCGACGTCATGATGCCGGAACTCGACGGGTTCGAGGTGTGCCGGCGCCTTCGGGCCGACGGTGATCGCACGCCCGTCCTGTTCCTCACCGCTCGCGACGCCACGGAGGACAAGGTGCGCGGCCTGACGCTCGGCGGCGACGACTATCTCGAGAAGCCGTTCAGCCTCGACGAGCTGGTCGCCCGCGCCGAAGCGGTACTCCGGCGGACGAGCGCCGACAAGTCGATGGACCGGATCCACGAGTGCGCCGACCTGCGGATGGACGAAGACGCCCATCGCGTCAGCCGGGCCGGCGTGGACGTGTCCCTGTCGCCCACCGAGTACAACCTCCTCCGCTACCTGTTGATCAACCAGGGTCGGGTGCTCTCGAAGGCGCAGATCCTCGATCACGTGTGGAAGTACGACTTCGGTGGCGACGGTGGTGTGGTCGAGACCTACATCGGCTATCTGCGACGCAAGCTCGACGACACCGAGCCGAAGCTCATCCACACGATCCGAGGCGTGGGCTACACCCTCCGCGACCATTGATGAACCTGTCGCTGCGCTCGCGTCTGTTGGTCGGTATCGCGGCCGTCGCCGTCGTCCTCCTGGCCGTCTCGGTGGTCGTCACGCGAACGACGCGCGACCAGCTGATCGAACAGGTCGACGACCGGTTGGCAGCGCTCAGCCCACAGTACGGCGAGCGGTCCGATCCACTCGGCGGCTACCAGCCTCGGCCGGCGCAGCCGCCACCGTCCGACTATCGCGAGCGGGTCAGCGACGTCTTCGAAGGATTCGTGGGCGACGACGGCGAACTGCAGGAGTTCTACCAGCCGACGGCCGGCGACTTCGGCGCGCCGATCATCGACGCCGACGACCTGCCCGCAACGGGCGGCTCCTACTTCTCGGTCGACTCGACGGCGAGCGGCTCGACCTATCGCGTGTTTGCACAGCGCGGCACCGACGGCGTCCTGATCACCGCCGTGCCGATCGACGATCTCGAGGCGACGATCGACCGGCTCGTCCTCGTCGAAGTGCTCGGATCACTCGCGATCCTCGGCTCGCTCGGTCTCGTCGGGTGGTGGGTGCTCCGCCTCGGCATCCGCCCGATCAAGGACATGACCGAGTCGGCGGAACGGATCGCCGACGGCGACCTGACCGAGCGCGTTCCCGAAGGTGCTCCCGGCACCGAGGCCGGACAGCTCGCCGACGCGCTCAACCAGATGCTGACGACGATCGAGCGGTCGGTGTCCGATCAGGCGGCGTCGGAGGCCCGACTCCGACGATTCGTCGCCGACGCGTCACACGAACTCCGCACACCGGTCACGACGATCCGCGGCTACGCCGAGCTCTACCGGCACGGCGGACTCACCGACCAGGAACGGCTCGAC
Organism: Ilumatobacter sp.; assembly: GCA_052032235.1. Classification (GTDB taxonomy): domain Bacteria; phylum Actinomycetota; class Acidimicrobiia; order Acidimicrobiales; family Ilumatobacteraceae; genus Ilumatobacter. The sequence goes on from JBPEWX010000185.1 coordinate 2,584, forward strand.
GACGCGATGAGGCGCACCGAACAGGAGGCAGCGCGCATGGCGCGTCTCGTCGAGGACATGTTGACGCTCGCCAAGCTCGACGAGCACCGGCCCCTGTCGTTCGCCGACGTCGACCTCGCGTCGGTCGCACGGGACGCTGCGGACGACGCCCGCACGGTCGCTCCCGATCGGACGATCGACGTCGACTCGTCGGGCTCGACGGTGGTGTCCGGCGACGACGACCGGATCCGTCAGGTCGTGGCCAACGTCGTCGGCAACGCCATCGTGCACACCGACCCGGGGGTGGCGATCCACATCCTGGCCACGGGCGACGAGTCCGGAGCGACGCTGACCGTGCGGGACGAAGGAGCCGGCATGCCGCAGGAGATCGCCGACCGGGTCACGGAGCGCTTCTATCGTGCCGATCCGTCACGAACTCGACACCGTGGCGGGAGTGGCCTCGGGTTGGCGATCGTCGACGCGACGGTCGCGGCGCACGGTGGCTCGGTCACCGTCGAGTCGGAGCCGGGCGCCGGCACCTCCGTCTCACTGTGGTTCCCGCGTTCGCGACCGGCCGAGGCCGCCTCGTAGACGCGACGACGGGGGCGGCTGACGCCGCCCCCGTCGTCCAGAGGTGCCCGAGATGGAGTCGGGTTACCGCTTCTTGGCGGCCGTCCGCTTGGCGGGGGCCTTCTTCGCAGCTGCCTTCTTCTTGGCCGGAGCCTTCTTCGCAGCTGCCTTCTTCTTGGCCGGCGCCTTGCG
>JBPEWX010000186.1:0-5411 GCA_052032235.1 Ilumatobacter sp.
TCGCCGTCACCTTTGACACCTGACCCGGCGGCTGGGGTTCAGCGGCGGGTTCGGGGGCCTCGGCCGGCGATGGCTTGGAGGACCAGGAGCAGCAGCACCGCGCCGATCGCGGCGACGATGATCGACCGGAACGAGAAGTCATCGACGCCCTGCTCGTCGATCAGCGACATCAAGCCGCCGCCGATCAGGGCACCGATCACCCCGACGATCACCGTGTAGATGCAGCCGGTGCGCTCGTCCTTGACGATCCACCGCGCCAGCAGACCGGCGATCAGGCCGACGAAGATCCAACCGAGGATTCCCACGACGTCAACCTACGGCGCTCAGGCACCGACCGCCGTGTAGAACTCGACGGCGAACCGCACCGATTCGGCGATGTCGACCCGATGCGGCGTGTCGGGTGGGATCACCTGATCGTCGCCGGCGGCCAGCTCGACGACGCTGCCGTCGTCCTCCCACACGAAGCAGAGGCGGCCGCTGTCGACGACCAGCCGACCCCAGGTGCCGGCGGCGACACGGTGCGCCCGCAACAGGCCGCGTGGCACCGTCGCCTCGTCGAACGTCTCCGTGACACGCACCAATTCGGCACCGGCGGGCAACTCGATGGTGCTCACGACACACCTCGCCCGGAACGCAACTCACCCTCGACGAGGGTTCGCATGACGTGTTCGGGTTGTGCACCGACGACCGTGTTGACGACCTCACCGCCGCGCATGAAGAGCATCATCGGGATGCTCCGCGCTTCGTAGCGCTGCGCGGTCATCGGCGACTCGTCGACGTTCACCTTCACGACCTTCACCCGCCCGGCGAACTCGTGGCTCAACCGTTCGAGGATCGGGGCGACCATGCGACACGGGCCGCACCACGGCGCCCACAGGTCGACGATCGCCAGGGCCGACGTATCGACGGCGGCGGCGAAGTCGGCATCGCCGGCGTCGACCAGCCACGGGAGGTCGGCATGGCACTTCGGGCAGCGCGGATGACCCTTCGCTGCGACCGGTACTCGGTTCTTCGTGCCGCACGACGGGCACGCCACGACGGGGGTTCCCATGCCGACCAGGCTAGATCGGCGCCTCCGGTGGCCCAAGGGCCGAACGGCACGAGTGGTGCCGCCCGGAGCTCAGCGGGGGTCGAGCACGACGACCGGGATCTCCCGATCACCGGCGGACTGTTCGTACTCGGCGAACTGGGGAGCGTTCGACTTCTGGGTCTCCCAAATGCGGCTGCGCTCGTCACCGTCGGCGACGCGGGCACGCACCGGAACCGTCTCGGTGCCGACCTCGATCGACACGTCGGCGTCCGCGGTCAGGTTGTGGTACCAGTCGGGGTGCGACGTCGCGCCGGCCTTCGAGGCGAAGATCGCCCAGGCGCCGTCGAGCGGCTGGTACACGAGCGGGTTCAACCGCTCCTGACCCGACTTGCGGCCGGTCGTGTGCAGGATCAGCAGCGGCATCCCTTCGAAGGGCCCACCGACCTGTCCGGCGTTCGCCCGGAACTCGTCGATGATCTGCTTGTTCCACTCGTTGACGTCGTCCATGTCCCTCGCCAACCGGTCACCCGTCCGGGCCATTCCCGGCGCGAACGAGTACCGCCGAACGTTCACCCTCGGTTCATGTGGAACGATGGGCGACGCATGAACGAACTCCACTGGTGGACCGCCTACGGACTGGCCGATGCGATCCGTGGACGCGAGGTCTCGGCGCGCGAAGCACTCGAACACATGGTGCGTCGCGTCGAAACGCTCGATGGCGACATCAACTCGGTCGTCCGACTCGATCTCGACCGCGCCCGCGCCGCAGCCGCAGCCGCCGACGAGGCGATCGCCCGCGGCGACGAACTCGGTCCGCTCCACGGCGTGCCGATCACGATCAAGGACTCGTTCATGACCGAGGGATGCGTCACCACGTCGGGTTCGCCCGAGCTGGCCGACTTCGTGCCCGACCACGACGCCTGGCCGGTCGCCCGCCTGCGCGAGGCGGGCGCCATCGTCTACGGCAAGACGAACCTGCCGATCTTCGCGGGCGACATCCAGAGCTACAACGAGGTGTACGGCACCACGAACAACCCCCACGACGTCACCCGCACCTGCGGCGGCTCGTCGGGCGGTTCGGCGGCGGCGCTGGCGATGGGCTTCACACCGATCGAGGTCGGTTCCGACATCGGCGGGTCGATTCGCGTCCCCGCCCACTACTGCGGCGTCAAGGGCCACAAGCCGAGCTACGGCATCGTCCCGTCGCACGGCCAGATCCCCGGCATGCCCGGCACGCTCACCCAGGCCGACCTCGCCGTCGCCGGCCCGATGGCGCGCTCGGCACGCGACATGGAGATGATGCTGCAGCTGATGAGCGGCCCCGACCGGTGGCAGCAACCCGGTTGGAAGCTCGAGCTGCCCGAACGTCCCGTCGACGACTTCTCACAGCTCCGCATCGCCGCCTGGCTCGACGACCCGTACTGTCCGGTCGACTCGTCGACCCGACGGGTGATGGGCGACCTCGTGTCGCTGATCGAGTCGGCCGGCGGTCACGTCGACACCGAGGCGCGACCCGGCTTCACGCTCGAGAAGGCCGACCGGGTCTTCAAGGCGCTCCTGTTCGCGGCCTTGTCGGGCGGCTACTCCCCCGCCCAGATCGAACAGCTCGCGACGATCGACGGCGACGGTCCGGCCGACTTCGCGAAACGCTCGTCGGCCCAACGTCACCGCGAGTGGCTCGCCAACAACGAACGCCGGCTGCAGCTGCGTGAGCGGTGGCGCGAGTTCTTCGAGGAGTACGACGTGATCCTGATGCCGGTGCAGCCACGTGGCGCGATCCCGCACGATCACAGCGAACCGCAGTGGGAACGCACGGTCGAGATCGACGGCGTCGAACGCCCCTATCTCGACCTGTTCGGCTGGACCGGGCCGGCGGGTGCCGGCATGTTGCCGTCGACCGTGGTGCCGGCCGGCATGGGCGACGACGGTCTCCCGATCGGCGTGCAGGTGATCGGGCCGTATCTGCACGACATCACCACGATCCGTGCGGCGCGTCTCATCTCGAAGTTGTGCGGCGGCCCGCCTCGACCGGCGGCGGCCGTCTGACGAGCCGGCTCGTCGGCGTCCGTCAGGCGACGACGCGCTCGACACCGAGCCCGGCGGCCAGCGCAGCCAGCATCCCGTCGATGAACCCGGCCGTCGCCGGAGCGTCCGGTCGGATCGCCTCGGCGCCGTGGTACATGCCGGGCACCACGTCGAACTGCACCGGCACCCCCGCCGCTTCGAGCCGCTCGACGTAGGCGACGCACTCGTCGTGGAACAGGTCGATGTCACCGACCCCCACCCAGGCCGCCGGCAACCCGCGGAAGTCGACCCGACGCGACGCCGACGCATAGGCCCGCCCTTCGTACTCGCGAGGCGGATGGTTCAGATAGGCGGTCCAGGCGTACTCGTTCGACGTGTTCGTCCAGAGCAGGGCGTCGTGGTCGCGCAGCGGCGTGCGATCGTCGAGCATCGGGTACTGCAACAACTGGAACCGCACGGGCAGATCGCCGCGGTCGGTCGCGACCTGAGCGACGCACGCCGCGAGACCACCGCCCGCCGACCCGCCGCCGACGGCGACACGCTCCGGATCGATGCCGAGCGCATCGGTGTGCTCGTGCATCCACTCGAGCACACGAACGCAGTCGTCGAGACCGGCCGGGAACGGGTGCTCGGGAGCGAGCCGGTAGTCGACACTGACGACGACGATCGACAGCTCGTTGGCGATCCGTGAGCAGAGCTCGTGGTTCATCTCGGGGCGGCCCATCACCAGGCCTCCGCCGTGCATCCAGAGCAGCGCCGCCGACGGACCGACGCGACCGGACGGTTCGTAGACGAGCGCGCGGACCGGCGGCTCACCGGCGTTCGACGGCACCATCTCGGTCCGGACGTCGACACCGTCGGCGACCAGCTTCTCGGCCTGCTTCGACAACGCATCGATCAACCGGCGCCCGGTCTGCAGGCTCGAATCGGAACGCAGCGACATCGAGACCATCAGCTGCGGGTGCCGCAGCTCCGGCGCGACCGCTGCGATCGCCCGCCGGCGACGTGCGACGGCCAGTCCGGCGAGCAGCGCCACCGCGGTCGTGATGATGGTCAGGGGCAGCAGTCGTCTCATGTCGTCGCACTCCGCGAGGTCGTGGTCGGGGCCTGACGCCGACGGTACCGCGGCGCTTCGCCGAGGGTCCGACGGAGCGGCGTTACTGTGCGCACGTGCACGATCGAGCTCCCCGACTGGCATCCGCCGGTGCCCTCTTCGCCACCGCCATCGTCACCGGCGCGATCGCCGCGTTCATCACGGCGGCGTTCATCTGGGGGTACGAACACGGCATCGAGTTCATGTGGGGCGACGTGCCCGACGCACTCGGCGTCGATCCGTACGGGTCGTGGTTCACGATCGCCGTCCCCGTCGTCGGCGGCCTGCTCGTCGGCCTCGTCCACCGGTGGATCGGCGACCACCCCCAGGCGATGGAGGTCGCGCTCGAGACGTGGAAGTCGGGCGGGCGGCTGGCGCCGAGCATCGCCCCGAAGACCATGCTGGCCGCAGCCGTCATCTTGATCCTCGGCGGTCCCGTCGGGTTCGAAGCGGCGATCGTCGGGGTGGCCGGCGGCATGGCGGCCTGGTCGGCCGTCCGGATCCGATCGGTCGGCGAACTCGTCCGTCAAGTGTGGGGAGCCGAGCGGATCGATCAGCTCCCGGAACAGTTCGCGAAGGCGCCCTACTGGGTCGCCGGCATCACCAGCCTGGTCGCCTACCGGTGGATGCCGTTCGGCGGGATCGACATGGGATTCCGGTTCGATCGCTTCGACGGTGAATGGGCGGTCGGCGACGCCACGACCGCATTCGTCACCGCCGTCCTCGTCACCGTGCCGACCCTGTTGGCGCTGATGGCGATCCAGCGGTGCGAACGATCCACCCGGTACGAGCGGTCACCGATCGTGTTCGGCATCGTCGGTGGCCTGCTGTTCGCGATCCTGGCGCTCGGCAACGAGATCGTGTTGTTCTCCGGGCAGATGCAGTTCCAGCAGTTGCCGTTCGAGAGCGACGGTGCGCTGCTGTACGTGACCGTCGCCAAGTTCGCGGCGCTGCTGATCGCCGTCTCGACCGGCTGGCGCGGCGGGCCGATCTTCCCCCTGTACACGTCGATCGGTGCGTTCGCGATCGTTGCCGCCGACGTCGTCGGGGCGACCACCGACATCGTCCAGGTCGCAGCGTTGGCAGCGGTGAGCACGGTGATCCTGAAGGGCAACGTGCCCGGAGCGCTCGTGCTCACGTTGTACGTCGTGCCGGTGTCGTACGGGTTCGTGATGGTGATCGGCAGCATCGCCGCCGTCGTCGTCCTCGCCCTCCTCCGCACCTCCGGCGTGATCCCCACGCCCGACGAACCCGAACCCGCCT
>JBPEWX010000187.1:0-4850 GCA_052032235.1 Ilumatobacter sp.
GAGGGGGCGCCGCGGACGGCAGACATCGTTTCGATGCCGGTCGATACGTTACCCGACACTTCGACCACGGTCAATATGACCCCGTCCGTGCTGCGGGTCCGGTGAACGACGAAGGCCGGCCCCGCTGGGCCGGCCTTCGTCGTCTACTGGTCGGGGTGAGAGGATTTGAACCTCCGGCCTCGTCGTCCCGAACGACGCGCGCTAACCAAGCTGCGCCACACCCCGTGGCGGTGCACGATCCTATCCGGCGTTGGCGGTTTCTTCCTCGGCCGCGGCGGGATCTTCTTCGCCGTCGGTCGCCTCCGGCTCGGGGGCCGGAGCCGCCGGGACGCCCTCGTGATACGTCTCGCCGGCCAACGCAGCGTTCATCGCACGGCGCAGACGCAAGGCGTCGAGCGGCTTGATGACCCACGCCTCGGCGTCGGAGCGCTGCGCGATGTACACGTCGGCCTCACGGTCGAGCAGCATCACGACCGGCAGGTGCGGGAGCGCATCGACCGACTCGTCGTTGCGGAGCGCCAGGGTGATGGCGAAGCCGCCCATCGTGCCGACCTGGAGATCGGTGATGACGAGGTCGGGCTCGCGCTCGGCGGCGACCTTGGCGACCAGCTGGCCGCTCCGGACCACGGTGAACGAGGTGTCGGGGCCGCCGAGCGCAGCGGTGACCTCGTCGACGATCCAGTCGGCATCGGTGGCGAGCAAGATGTGCACGGCAGAGACGTTACCCGGCGCCGTCGGCGGCGGGGCAAAGCCCATCAGGGGAACAGGTAGCGGCCGAGGTGGTCGAGCGACTCGAGGTCGTGGACGTCGGTCGGCAGCAGCGGCACTTCGACGACCGGAGCACCCGTGTGGCCGAGCAGAACGTCGACCTCGGCACGTTCGGCCTCGGCGACGGCGCGCAACTCGGCGAGGTTCGCCCAGACGGCGGCCAGTTCGGGACGGTCGGTGTCGGCCGCCTTGGCAGCTCGAGTCCGGGCATCGGCGACCGAGCCGTCGCCGAAGCGGGGGTGCATCCGGTTCACGATCGTCGTCGCGACCCCGTAGTCACGTTCGGCGAGCTGATCGGCGAACCAGGCTGCCTCCGCGAGCGCGTCGTGCTGGGGTGACGTGACGAGCACGAACTCGGTGTCGGGCGCTCGGAGGAGGCTGGCGACGGCGTCGGCCCGCTCCCGGAACCCGACCTCCATGCCGGCGAACGCCTGGAAGAAGGCGACGGCGTCGCTCAGCACGTCGGAGCCGACCACCTTGCCGATCAGGCGCAGCAGTGGCTGCGTGGCGGCGCTGAAGACCTTCAACCCGGTGCGGGTCGGCATCATCATCAGCTTGAACGCCTTGTGGTCGAGGAAGCGGGTCAGCACCCCGGGCGCCTCGAGGAACTCGATCGCGTTACGGCTGGGCGGCGTGTCGACCACCACGAGGTCGAATCGGTCGTCGGTGTGCAGTTCGTAGAGCGCCTCGGACGCCATGTACTCCTGCGTGCCACTGAGGGCGGTCGCCATGTTGCGGTAGAAGGCGTTGGCGACGATCCGGTCGGCCTGGTCGGGGTCGGTCGCGTTGGCTCGCACGACGCGTTCGAACATCGCCGGTGCGTCGAGCATCATCGCCCACAACTCGCCCTCACCGGTGTCGACCGGGAGCCGCTGCGGCTCCCCGGTGAGCCCGTCGGGCAGACCGAGCGCGTCGGCCAGGCGGCGAGCGGGGTCGATCGTCACGACGACCGCCCGGCGGCCCGCCTTGGCCGCCTCCAGACCGATCGCCGCGGCCGACGTCGTCTTGCCGACGCCGCCCGACCCGCAGCACACCACGACCGACGACCGGCCGACCACCTCGGCGAGCGCGCTCACGACGGCGACTCCGGAACGGTCAGCGCGGCGGCGAGGTCGGCGATGTCGGCCGGGCCCAGGTCGGCGACGGGCTGCCACGGCAGTCGCACCACCGCACCGAACTCATCGGTGACCCGTGCGAGCTCCGCCACCTGCACCGCCCGGCGTTCCCGCCGGAACGCAGCGGCGGCCCGGGCGTCGTCCACCTGCACGGTGGCGCGTCCGAAGTCGACCTCGTCGGGGTGAGGCGGCACGTCGCCGGTGTCGAGCCGGTTGACGACGACCGGACCGAGCGTCGCGCCGACGCGGGTGCGGATCGCGTCGGCGGTCTCGATCAGCTCGTTCACCGGCGTCGACTCGGGCAGGGTGACGAGCACGATCGAACAGCGGGCAGGGTCGGCCAGCATCGCCAGGACGTCGTCGGCCTGATCGGCGACCGGCCCGCTGCTGACCGCGTCGCGCAGACCCGCCGGTGTCGTCAGGAAGGTGACGGCGTGTCCGGCTGCCGGTCCGTCGACCAGGATCAGATCCCACTCGCCCGATCGCTCGAGCTGCTTGATCTTCCCGAGCACGACGAGGTCGTCGATGCCGGGAGCGGCCGTGCCGATCACCTCGATCACGCCGGTCTTCGTGAGCCGCTTCGCGATCCGGCCGAAACCGTGTTCGAGCAGGTACTCCTCGAGCGAGGTCGACGCCGAGATGTGACGCACGTCGAGATCGGGCAGCCAGCCGTCGAGCGTCGGCTTGCCGTCGAGTTCGATCACGAGCACGCGCTGACCTGCGTCGGCTGCCGCACGCGCCAGAACTGCCGTTACCGTGGTCTTGCCGACCCCGCCCTTGCCGGCCACCACGACGAGTTTCGAGGTGATCAGCACGCCGAGCGGGTTCGACTTCGTCTCCACATCGTCCGACATCCGAAAGGCACCTCGTTGCGCAGACTACTGATCGCCCTGCTCGGCGCCATGGCCGTCTCGATCGTGCTCGCCGCGCCCGCTGCCGCGCAGACCGACGAGGGCGAGCCGACGTCCGACACCGATCGTGAGATCGTGGCCGCTCCGGTCGACATCCTCCAGGTCAACGGCCTGTTCGACGAGATCGTCGTCGACGAGATCATCCGCTCGATCGACCGTGCCGTCGACGACGGCAGCCAGGCCCTCGTGCTCCAGACCGACTCGAAGGGCGCCGTGGTGTCCGACGAGCGGATGGTCGAGCTGATGCACGCCATCGACGAGGCGCCCGTCCCGGTCGGCATCTGGGTCGGCCAGTCCGGCGCTCATCTGTACGGCGCGCCCGCTCAGCTCCTGCTGGTCGCCGACGTGACCGGCATGGCGCCCGGTGCCAGCATCGGCAACGTCGGCCCGCAGCTGACCGACGACTTCCCGCTCGGCCCCGGCCTGAACGAGCTGCGCGACCGCACCGTCGGGTTGTCCGACGCCCGCGACCTGGCGATCTTCAAGCAGCGCATCTCCGACGAGGGCATCGCCACCGTCGCGAACATGATCGACGCGCTCGACGGCTACGTCGAAGGCGACATCGAGCTCGACACGACGACCGAGGTCGTCACCGAGTCGGGCGTCGTCCAGCGCGAGACGATCGCCGTCGCCCGCTTCATCAAGCTCGACCTCGTCGACCAGCTGTTCCACACCGTGGCCAGCCCGCCGGTCGCGTACCTGCTTTTCCTGATCGGTCTCGCGCTCCTGATCTTCGAGTTCTACACCGCCGGTGTCGGTGTGGCCGGCGTCGTCGGCGCGGGCTCGGTGATCCTCGCCTGCTACGGCCTCGCGGCGCTGCCCGCCCGCGGGTGGGCGGTCGCGCTGATCGTCGTGGCGATGCTCGCGTTCGCCGTCGACGTCCAGGTCGGCATCCCGCGCTTCTGGACCGGTGTCGGCATCGTGCTCACGATCGTCGGCACGTTCTGGCTCTACGAACCGATCACCGGCACCTCGATCTGGCCGTCGTGGCTCGCCGTCATCGCCGGCCTCGGCGGCACGATGCTCGCCTTCATCGTCGGCATGCCGTCGATGGTGCGCACCCGCTTCGCCACGCCGACGATCGGTCGCGAATGGATGGTCGGCGCCGACGGTGTCGCCGTTCAGGCGATCGACCCCGAGGGCACGGTGCAGGTCGGCGACGCCCAATGGCGTGCCCGCACCAACCGGGCGACCCCGATCGAGGCCGGCGAGGCCCTCAAGGTCGTCGCGATCGACGGGGTGACGCTCGAGGTCGAGCCGATCGAAGGGGCGGCCAAGGACTACCGCGAGATGCGCAGCAAGGAGCCGCAGGACGCCGAGTCCTGACGGGCCCATGATCTCGCTGCTCGGGATCCCGCTCGACGCCAACTCGTCGCATCGGCGCGGCTGCGCCGCAGCTCCGGCGGCGATGCGCGAGGCGCTGCACTCCGGCTCGGGGAACCACGTGACCGAGGCGACGGTCGACGTCGTCTCGCAGCTCGACGACCTGGGCGACGTCGACCTCTCGAACGAGGTCGGCTCCACCGCCGACGCCGATGCGATCACCGAAGCGGTCGCGCACGAACTCCGACGCGGGCGGCGGGTGCTGTCGGTCGGCGGCGACCACTCGGTCACGTATCCGATCCTGCGGGCGTTCCGCGACCACGTCGCTGCGCCGCTGACCGTCGTGCACATCGACGCCCACCCCGATCTGTACGACGATCTCGACGGCAATCCGCTGAGTCACGCCTCGCCGTTCGCCCGGGCGTTGGAGGACGGCTGCATGGCCCGCTTGGTGCAGCTCGGCATCCGCACCGCCACGGCGCACCAGCGGGAGCAGGCCGCCCGGTGGGGCGTCGAGATGTACGGCGCCCGGGAACTCGACCGCTTCGACGCGACGATGCTGACCGGTCCGATCTACGTGTCGGTCGACCTCGACGGGCTCGACCCGTCGGTCGCCCCCGGCGTGTCGCACCACGAGCCGGGCGGGATGACCTACCGGGAGCTGCTCGACGTCATCGACGCGCTGCCCGCGGCGGTCAATCCCTGAATGTCGTCGTTCAGTATCCACCTGCCG
>JBPEWX010000188.1:0-1830 GCA_052032235.1 Ilumatobacter sp.
ATGAGCACGTCGGCCTCGGCGGCGCTGCGCCCGAGCCCGGCGATCTCGTCCATCACGGCGTTGACGTGCTGCTTCGTCTGTCTGATCGAGAACCACGGCTTCTCGGCGAGGTCGCTCGCCAACCTCTCGGCGGTCGTGACCAGTTCGGCGGTCGGGACGACCCGATTGACGAATCGCATGTCGCGAGCCTCGTCGCCACCGAAGGGGCGGCACGTGAGCACCAGTTCCTTCGTGAGCGCCGGGCCGATCTCGCGCACGAGGCGCGGGATGCCTCCCCAGGCGAGCGGGATGCCGAGGTCGACCTCGGGGATGAGGAACCGGACGTCGTCGCCGACGAGACGGAGATCGCACGCCGACGTGAGGACGACCCCACCGCCGACGCAATGGCCGTGGACCGCTGCGATGGTCAGCGGACGCACGTCGGCGAGGGCGTTGGTGGCGCGGCGTCCCAAGTCGGCCTGGTCGCGCTGGGCCGGTGGGTCGAGCCGTTCTCCGAACGCACCGAGATCGAACCCGGCGCAGAACGCCCGGCCGGCACCACGCACCACGACGACGCGGATGTCGTCGGCGTCGTTCAGCCATTCGCAGGCCGTGACGACTTCGGTCAGGAGCTGCGGTGTCAGCGCGTTCAGCTTGTCGGGCCGATTCAGGAGCATGGTCGCCACCGCCTCGCCGGGCTCGTGGACCAGATCGATCGTCGACAGCTTCGGTGCGTCCATGCCGTCAGCCAACCAGAGCGGGCTCCGACGCATCGCACCGGACGGCCGTGACCGAGTGGCCGGATGCCCACGTACGATGGTCGGTCATGCCCGGCAAGATCGACATCGGCGGCTACTTCCAGAAGCTCACCAAGCGGGGCAAGGGCGGACGCCGCCGTGACCGCGCTGCCGACGACGTCGAATCCCGCTCGGTCGACGCGCCGCCGGCCCCGTCGGGCGGTGGGCTCACCGGCAAGGTGCGCGACACGATCGGCACGACCAAATCGGGTGCCAAACGGGCAGCCGACAAGGTGTCGAGCACGGTGCGGCGCCGCAAGCGACCCGAACTGGCATCCGAGAGCGTCGTCACGATCGAGTACAGCCCGCGGCGCGACGGCGACCCCGATCCCGGTGAGGTCGTCTGGGGCTGGGTGCCGTTCGAGGACGACCCGAGCCAGGGCAAGGATCGCCCCGTCGTGATCATCGGCCGACGTGGCACCAAGTTGGTCGGCGTTCCGCTGACGACGAAGCGCAACAGCCGTGAAGCCCAGCTCAACATGGGGACCGGCGGGTGGGACCCCAAGCGCCGCACCAGCTATGCCCGCATCTGGCGGATGTGCGACATCGACCCCGACCGCTGCCGGCGCGAAGGCTCCGTCCTCGACGTGCAACGGTTCGAGGCGCTCGTGCGGGCCGTCGACGAGTACTACGACGTGCGCCTGCCCGAGGCGGGCGACGACGAATACGACTACTGACGCCCGACCGCTGACGCACACGTCGACCGACGGTTCGCCGAGGGCTGCTCGCTCCTCGAACCCGGAACGGATCTGCGCGCCCGGGCTCTCGGCCTCTAACCTTCCCGCCGTGGCGAACGACACCAGCACCGTCCGGATCGGCCTGCTCGGCTGTGGCAACGTCGGCGGAGCACTGATCCCGCTGATCGAGCAGCAGGCCGACGCGATCGAGGCACGCACCGGGCTGCGGCTCGAGGTGACCCGGGTGGCGGTCCGGAACGTGGCACGCGACCGCGGCGTCGCACTCGCCGACGGCGTCCTCACCCGTGACGCGATGGCGGTCGTCACCGATCCCGACATCGACCTCGTGGTCGAGGTGATCGGCGGGATCGAACCGG
>JBPEWX010000189.1:0-2406 GCA_052032235.1 Ilumatobacter sp.
CGGCGCCCGGCACGTAGGCCAGGTCCAGCGGGGAGGAGTACTGCGTTCCTTGGATGCCGCCACCGGCGACGGTGCCGGAGGCGATCAACTGTCCGTACGTCGCCGAACCGGGCGCGAGGTCGACACGATTCCACTGCTGCGGCGTCGTCGGGCCGGTGTAGGAGAAGTACCAGTACTGGCCGTTCTCGTCGATCGTGCCCGCCGCGGAACCGAAGGTCGTTCCTCCCGGATGGCCGACGCCGACGACGCTGCCGTCAGCGCCGACGCGCATGATCTGCTGGTTCGTGTCGTCGAGGTTCCAGCCGTAGATGTAGTCGTCGAGCACGTTGTAGCCGATCGCGTTGATCCGGAATCCGGCGATCGTGAGCGGCGTCGTGTACGAGCCGGTCACCATGTCGATCGCCGACGCCAGCGTCGGGTCGGTGACCGTGTCGGTGTACTGGAACAGCCAAGCGACGGCGTTGCTCGAGCACTGGAACGTGGGCTGGGTCGGCGGGACCTGTGCCGGGGCGATCGTGACACCTTCGGGGCGGAGGGAGGTCGACGTTGCCGACACCGGGCCCGACGTCGGCGGGCCGACGATCGTGGCACCGGCGAGCACCGCCACGGCGAGGCTCAGGTGACGGCTGACCGACCGCGGCCGCCCGCCTGGGTGCTCCGAACGTCCTGTCCATCGTGCCCGCATCTGATCCCGTCCTTCGTCGTTCGAGCCGCTGCCCGCTGCTCACTGTGGTGGAACGACGACGGAACGTAACCGGGGTGGGCGAACCGCTGCCGGGACGAACCGTGAAGTCGGCGAGACAGATCGTGTACGCGACGAGACGATGCGTATAACCGTCGTGAGCTGGCAGAACGGAAGCGAGACAATGTGTGAAGACGCGCCCGGGCCCGGGATCGCAGCGCCGACGGATGACTACGGTGAGCGCGAAGTCACCCACCCGTACGATCCCCCACCCAGATCGATGGCCGTCGCCCCCCGCACGAAGTATCGGACCGCGCTCCTCGAGCTCGCACATCTCGACGACGCCGGAGGACAGCTCCCGATGCCGTATCTGGCGGCGCAGGTGTCGTTGAGCGACCTGGTCGACGCCGGCGTCCCCCGCGCCTCGCTGTACCGGATGTGGGAGACCCAATACGACTTCTGGATCGACCTGCTCCGGTATCTGCTCCTGGAACACGACTTCACCCAACGCGAGCACGAGCTGCCCTGGCACGCCGCTCCGCACCATCGTCCTCCCGAACGAGAGCGACTGACTCGACCCGAGTTGGACGACATCCTCATCCGTCGGGTCAACACGCTGCAACGCGTGATCATGGCCGACATCCGGATCCTCATCCGGGCGGCGTCGCTCGGCTACCGGGACCTCGCCGATGTCGCCGGCATCCGACGCCAGGTCGAGCAGGACCGCCTGCGGAGCCTGGCGATCGAGGCCTGTCGGACCGCCGGAGCGGTCGGTCGGACGCTGCCGTCGGCCGATGCCGCGATCGACGTCGCCGCGTTGCACTGGTCACTCGGTGACGGCCTGTCGGTGCTCCATCACTTCGAGCCGTCCACCGCCACGGCGGTCACGGCCGACTTCGGCGACGGCCGTGCCGACTGGTCGCTGCTCGCTCTGGCGACCCGAGCCTTCCAAGTCGGTCTCAGCACACCCGCAGGCCCGGACAGCGAACCGATCAAGATCGAGACGATCCACACCCCGGCGGGTGCCGACCGCGGGTGGACCCACCGGCAGATCGAGACGCTCGACATCGCCACCGAACTGTTCCTCCGTCGAGCGCACGACGGTGCAGCACGGTGGGAGTCCGAGCCCGCTGCGACGGCGGTGCTGGCTCACCTGACGGTCGCCCGGCTGGCGAACCACGCACGAGTCACCCGGCGGACGATCTACAACGTCTGGCCGACCCGGGCCGAGATGCTCGCCGACCTGCTCGACGACCTGCTCACGGAACAACGTCGTGCATGGCTCGCTGCGTTGTCGGATGCGCGCACCACGACTGATCGCCACATGCTCGCGGACGCGACCCTTGCGCTCGTCCGACTGAGTTCGCCCGACGTCGTCGACCCGACGCTGGCGTTCCTGATCGAGCCGCACCATCCCGCGTACCGGCGATCGATGCGGGAGCAGATCGACGTGCTGATGGCCGCGCTCCGTCAACATCTGAGTATCCACCTGCGGACCGCACGGCGGCGACCCCGGCCCGGCATCACGGTGGAACACCTCGGGATCTTGTGGATGTGCCTGATCACGGGCGGGCAGCGTCTCCGTCGGACCGATGCGCACACGACCGACCACTTCGGTCGGGCCGTCGAGGTCCTGGTCGAACAGCTGACGGAGCCGTCCTGACCGAGCCCTGACGAGCGACGACATCACGATGCTCCGGGGCGACGTCGGGGGGGAACGACAG
>JBPEWX010000019.1:0-4717 GCA_052032235.1 Ilumatobacter sp.
AGCAGATCGCCGTCGGAGGCGAGACCGCCTCCGCCACGTCGGCTCGGCAGCAGGTTCGTGGCATCGGTGACGTACGCGACCTGGCTGCCGTCGGCGCTCACCGTCGGAGCCCACGACGAGGCGTCGCCGGCGACCGGCACACCGATCGTCACGTCACCGGCGTCGACGGCGGACACGATCTCGAGTGGCTCGACGCGGGGCGCCTCGTCGAAGACGCCGTTGGCATCGGTGTCGCGGTCGTAGCGGTAGACCTGCGTCGGACAGGTGGTCGTGCACGGCGGCAACTCGGCCGGCACGAGCGTCCGGTCGTCGGACACGAAGGCGACGAAACGACCGGCTTCGGAGATCGACGGCGACGACGCACCGGTCGCACTCGGCACACCTCCCCGCCCGGACACCAGATGGACGGCGTTCCGACGGTCGATGGTCGAGCGATCCCACACGAAGACCTGGGCGGTTGCCGCCTCACCCGGGACGGGTCCGGCGGCCCAGCCGGGCAGTGGCGCCGACGCGGTCGTGTCGGCGACGAAGGCGAGGTGGCGACCGTTCTCCGACAACTCGGGTTCGCGGGCGCCACGGTAGAGATACGCCCGGTTGGGGGTCTCGACCGGCATCCCGGCGACCTCCTCTTCGCGGCCGACCTCGCCGACGGGGACGGTGATGTCGACCACCATGATGGTGCCGACCCCCTCGGGAGCGCCGTCGAGTTGACGGACGTAGGCCACGATCGCGCCCGAACCGGACAGGGCCGGCGGGGCATCGGTGAACACGCCGTCGATGGCGGTTCCGGCGTGGCCGGTCGAGACGAGTTCCCAGCCGGCAGGTTGGCCGCCGCATTCGGGCACCACGAGTCGGTAGACGTCCCACCGCTCGAGGCGATCGTCGTCACGGAACAGGTCGTAGGGGATCTCGGTGATCGCCACGACGACGCATCCGTCCGCCGACAGCCGTGGCATGACGGTGTCGCCGGACCGTACCGATTCGGGTACGGGCGACAGTTCGACGGTTTCGCCGCTGTTGCGATCGGTGCGGAAGACGGTGCGTCGCCCGTCGAGCGATCCCTCGAAGACCACCCATCGTCCGTCCTGGGACACCGAGGGCCGTGTCGCGTCGTCGACGTCGGACACCAGCATCGAGACGCCGTCCTGAGCCGCCACGTCGGTCGGCGTCGCGAGCGTCACAACGACGGTGGCCGCCACGGTGAGCAGCACGGCGAGCACCGACGCGCGTAGCCGGGGTCGTCCCGGTCGTGGTCGTCGCACCGTGGTGGTTCCCTGCATGGTCGTGTCCGTCCGAACGCCGCCTCGTTCGGCGGCCATGTTACGGCCCGACGGCGAGCGTTCGGATGACCGTCTCGACCAGGCCGTCGATGGAATGATCGGTTGCGGTGGCCGTGATCGTGAGGCCGGCCTCGGTCGCGGCGGCCGTGGTGGACGGTCCGATCGAGATCGCCGCACGCGGGAGCTCCGTTCCGATCGCCTCGGCCCACGAGGTCGCGGCCGAACCGCTGGCGAACACGGCGGCGTCGGCGGCCAACGCCGCACGGCGTTCCTGCCAGGTGGGTCGTCTGAGCAGGGTCCGGTACGCCGTCACGTGGGTGACGTCGTAGCCGCGTCGACGGAGGGCGTCGGCCGTGGCCGGATCGGCCCGGTCGGCGACGGCCAGCAGGAGCCGGGGCGCCGGGCCGTCGACCGGTGGCATCGCGGCGACGAGTTCGACGGCCAGTTGGCGTTCGGGCACCACGTCGACCGCGCTGCCGGCGAGTCGCTCGGCGACCTGGGCCGTCTTCGTGCCGACGGTGGCGATCCGCACATCGTGCCCACGGACGGCGGGCATCACCCGTTCGGCGCCGACCGGCGAGGTGACGACGACCCAGTCGAACTCACCGATCCGATCGAGGTGGGCTCGGAGGGTGACGCCGCCGTCGTCCGGGTCGGTGGTCTCGATCAGTGGGACGTGGACGACGTCGGCGCCGGCCCGCGCCAACCGGGCGTCGAGGATGCCAGGACGCTCGCGAGTCGTGACGACCGTCCGACCGGCGAGCGGACGATGGGCCTCAGCGGGCATCGACACGCTCGCGTGCCGTGTGCGCCGCCGCACGAGCGGCAGCGAGGTCGAGCGACCGCTCACCCGACAGGGTGATCGTCTCGGCGTGGACCTCGACGGCGTCGTCGGACGCGAGGAACGTCCGCAGCCGGCCGTCGGTGACGTGGGCACCGACCGGGAGCGAGCAGCCCGAGCCGAGCTCGCCGAGGAAGGCTCGCTCGATCTCGACGGCGATCCGGGTCGCCGGGTGATCGATGGCGGCGAGCGCAGCCCGGGTCGTCTCGTCGGCGACGCGACACTCGAGGGCGACACACCCTTGTCCGATCGCCGGCACGAACCGGTCGGGATCGAGCCGTTCGGTGAGCCGTTCGGTGATGCCGAGAACCTGGAGGGCGGCGACGGCCATCACGATCGCGCCGTCGTCCGGGATCCGTTCGAGCCGGGTGTGGATGTTGCCGCGCAACTCGACGAACTGCAGGTCGGGACGGGCGATCGCCAGCTGCGCCCGCCGACGGACCGAACCGGTCGCCACGGTGGCACCCAGGGGGAGGTCGTCGAGCGTCGCGCCGATCAAGGCGTCGGCGGCGTCTCGGCGTTCGGTGTACGCGCCGATGATCAGCTGCGGATCGGTCTCGGTGGGCAGGTCTTTCGCCGAGTGGACGGCGACGTCGGCTCGCCCGTCGAGCACCGCGGTCTGCACCTCCTTGACGAACACCCCCTGGCCGCCGATCGTGTGCAGCGGGACGTTCGTGGCCTGCGTGCGATCACCGTGCGTCTCGACGATGACGAGCTCGGCCTCGACACCGTGGTCGGCGAGGCGACCGGCGACGAACTCGGCTTGGGTCCGGGCCTGTGCGCTCCCGCGGGTCGCGAGACGGAGCGTCGTCACGTCAACCGAGGTCGAACAGATCGGCGACCGCGGCGGCGTTGCGCTCGCCCTGCGGTGTGCCGGCCTGCTGACGCAGACGGACGGACGGCTCGTGCAGCAACTTGGCGACGACGCCGCGACTGATCTGCTCGACGAGCTCGCGGGTCTCGTCGTCGAGGCGGTCGAGACGGGCGGCGTGGCGGGCGAGCTCGGCCGCTCGCACCTCGTCGGCGCGACGTCGCATCGACGAGATGAGCGGTGCGGCTTGCAGCGACGCCGCCTCGAGCGAGAACCGCTCGACCTCGCCCTCGATGATCCGTTCGACGGCGGCGACCTCGGCGATCCGCTGCTGGCGGCCACGTTCGGCCCAGGCGGTCAGGTCGTCGAGGTCGAGGACACTGACTCCCTCCAGGTCGGCGACGTCGGACGCGACGTCGCGAGGGACGGCGATGTCGACGACGAGGACGGGGCGCTCGCCTCGGTTGCGCAGCCCGGCGTTGTCGGCGGTGATGATGTGGCCGCCTGCACCGGTGGACGTCAGGACGACGTCGGCGGAGGCGATGGTCTCGGCGAGACGATCGAATCCGAACGCCACGCCGTTGATCCGCTCCGCGAGTGCCTGGCCGCGCTCGGGGCTGCGATTGATCACGGTGACGTCGCCGACCCCGGCGGCGTGGAGCGCGACGGCGATGCCCTCGCCCATCGCACCGGCACCGACGACGGCGACGTTGCGACCGTGCAGGTCGCCGAGGCGATCGACGGCCATCTCGACGGCGGCGTGACTGACCGACGCCGTGCCACGGCCGATCGCGGTGTCGGTGCGCACGCGCTTGCCGACCTCGATCGCGTGCCGGAACAACAGGTTGAGCGTCGTGCGCGACCCACCGTTGTGTTGGGCGATGTCCCACGCGCCGCGCAGCTGCCCGAGGATCTCGGACTCGCCGATGACGGCGCTGTCGAGTCCGGACGCCACCTCGAAGAGGTGCCGGACCGCCTGGTCGTCGTGATGCGAGTAGAGGTGCTCGTGCAGATCGTCGGCGGCGACGTGTGCCTGATCGCAGAAGAAGTCACGGATGTCGGCGTACGCCCCGTGGAAGCGCTCGGTGACCGCGTAGACCTCGGTGCGGTTGCAGGTGCTGATCACGACCGCCTCGCGGACGTTGTCGCGCTGCACCAGCGCCTCGACGGTCTTGGGCACCTCGGTATCGGCGAGCGACACACGCTCGAGCAGGCTCAGCGGGCCGCTGCGATGGTTGATACCGAGGACGAGGATCGACATGTCGTGACCAGCCTACGCCGTGACCCCTCGTCCGGGTTCGTTCGGAACCGCGTGAAGTTGGCCACCCTGGGCCGATGCACGACGCTGTTCGTGGTAACTGAGGATCTGGAGCTCGACGGCGAGATCGACCTTGCGGATCGTGATGCCGACCGGCACCGAGAGCACGACCGGGGCGAAGTTCAAGATGCTCGTGACGCCGGCCTTGACGAGACGGTCGGCGGCGTCCTGCGCTGCGGCCGGCGGCGTGGCGATCACGCCGATCGAGACGTTCCGGGCGGCGACGATCTGGGGGAGTTCGTCGAGGGGTCGAACGCGTGCGCCACCGACGACCGTGTCGACCTTGTCGTCGTCGATGTCGACGATGCCGGCGACCGGGAAGCCCCGGTCGGTGAAACCGCCGTATCCGGCGAGTGCCTGACCGAGGTTGCCGGCGCCGACGATGACGACGGGCCAGTCGTGGTCGAGGCCGAGTTCACGCCGGATCTGGTACACGAGGTAGTCGACCTCGTAGCCGACGCCGCGGG
>JBPEWX010000190.1:0-4650 GCA_052032235.1 Ilumatobacter sp.
GACGAGCGCCGCCGACAGGTCGGTGGTCTCGTTGGGACGGCACGGCTCGCCGTCGAGGAACGCTCCCCCGCCCCGAGTCGCCGTGTAGACAGCGCCCGAGGCGTGGTTGGCGACCATGGCGACGGCGGGCCCGTCGTCGTCGACGAGGCACAGCGCGGTGGCGAACCACGGGATGCCGTGGGAGGCGTTGGTCGATCCGTCGAGCGGGTCGACGACGACGATCGGGGCGTCGTCGGCTGCCCCGTCTGGTGCGGTGACGCCGCTCTCCTCGGACAGGACGCGGTAGCCCGACCGGTAGAGCACGTCGAGGCACGCCCGGTCGGCGTCGAGGTCGACGGCGTACTGGCCGTCGCGTCGACCGGACGCTCCCCAATCGGTGTTCGAGGCAAGGACGGCGGCGACGGCGTCGGCCGCCGTGCGGAACGTGTCGAGGGCCTGGGAGGGGTTGACTGCCTTCACGCTCCGTGACGGTAGTGTCCATGACGTGGCAGTGATCGACGTCGCGGGTTTCGTGGCGGACCTCAAGAGCCAAGCAATCGACTTTGGCTTCCATGTGCACGACGAACGGCACTTCGTCGAGACGTACTCCCTTCGCCAGTTGTGGGAGGTCGATCTGCATCCCGAAGAGGCGTGTGCGGGACCGATCGACCTGCACCTGTCGCTCGACGTCGACCCGCGGGCCCTGCTCGGGTTCGAGGACGAGGTCATGAAGATGGACGACCTCGACGACGAACCGCCGACCGGGTTCACGTTCCCGCTGCTGTTCACGTGGACGCTCCCGCCGCTCACCGACCCGCCCGACCTGCTGGTGCTCGCCACCGACCTCGCCGGCGTCGGCGGGATGGGCCTGCCCGTCGAGGTGTCGGCGATCGACTCGTTCCCGAGTGTGACCGACGCCCCCGAGCGGAGCCTGTCGCTCGTCGCGCGCATCAACATCGACCTGGCCGACGTGTACCTGAACACCGACATGAACGAGGACGGGGCGATCGCCCAGGCCCTCGAGCGGTGCAAGCACGTGAGTCTCTATCTGCTCGACCGGGCCGGCGCCTGGTTGGGTGACACCTTCTGACCAAGAACCGAGGAGCGAACGTTGGAACTCGAGGACCGTGACGGTCTCACCGTCGCCGAACTGATCGACATCTTGAGCCATCATCCGGGTGACGCGATCGTCGAGATGTCGATCGTGGCACCGGTCAAGGACGGCGACGACGACATCACGGTCGATCGCTACAACGTCGACGGCGTCATGCCGTGGCAGGACGAAGGCGAGGACGGCGACGTCGTCTGGCTGATCGGTGGCGAAGACGCCGACGTCGATGTGTTCATCGACGCGATCGAACAGCCGGATGCCTGACGCTCCCGGGTTCGAACCACCGTCCGGCCCGCCCGCAGGCTGGTATCCCGACCCGTACAACCCGGCGCAGCAGCGCTACTGGGACGGCCGCGCCTGGGATCTGACGACACCCGCGTTCGGGTTCGCCCCGACCGACACCGACGACTTCCCCGACATCGGCGACTGGCTCGACCAGTCGTTCCGCAATGCGTACAAGCGATGGCGGGCCGTCTCACTCATCGCCCTGCTGACGGCTCCCATCACGACGGTCGCCAGCTACGTGGCCATCGACCGACTGGCCGACGGCCTGACGATCACCAACGACGCCGTCGAGGGCTGGTCGAACGACCGACTCCCGGTCGTGATCCTGTTGTTCGTCGTCGGCATGCTCGCCAGCGCGGTCGGGGGGTTGGCACTCGCTCGGCTCCTGCTCGACACGGTCGACGGCGACGAACCGACGTCCACCGCCGACGAGATCCGCGCGGGCTTCCGGGCGCTCGGCCGGGGGTTCGCGATCCTGCCGCGGGCGATCGGTTGGGTCATCGTGTTCGTCGCGGCCGTGATCGCTGTCGTGCTCGTCGCCGCCGTCCTGGTCGCCGTAGTGCCGCCGCTGGCGATCCTGCTGATCCTCGCCGGAATCCCGGTCACCGTCTGGCTCGGCATCAAGTGGGCCTTCGTCGTCGTGGCGATCGTCGACCGCCCGGGCGCACCGTTCGCGCGATCGAGCGAGACCAGCCGCGGGCGCTGGTGGTCGACGTTCGGTCGTCTGCTCCTGCTCGGCATCATCATGTGGCTGATCTCGCTGGTGATCCAGACGGTGGGCACCATCGCCACCGGCGGCGGCTTCGGCGGTTTCGGCTCGGGCGGCACCACGACGATCGAGATCGACAGCGACGGCAACTTCGACCCGGTCGTGCTCGACGACGAACTCGACTTCGGCTGGTGGTTCATCGCCGTCACATCGGTCACCTCGATCGTCGGCACCATCTTGGCGTCGAGCGTGACCGCCGCCGCCATGTCGGTGCTCTACCGCACCCGCAACCGCCGCGACGGGTGACACGGTCGTCCGAACGGGGACGCGACGGTTGAATCGGTCGGTCGGGTGGAACGCTCGCCGACGTGGATCCTGACCGCTACGAACTGATCGACGTCATCGGCAACGGCGGTATGGCGACGGTCTGGCGCGCACGCGACCGACGGCTCGACCGTTTCGTCGCCGTGAAGCGACCGGCGCCGGACGCAGACCGTCGGCGCTTCGAACGCGAGGGGCGACTCGCTGCGGGCGTCGTGCACCCCAATGTGGTGCGCGTCTACGACGTCGGTTCCGACGACGACGGCCCGTATCTCGTCATGGAACTCGTCGAGGGCCCGTCGGTCGCCGACGCCGACGTCGACCAGCGCCGAGCCGGCGACGTCGGCGCCGAGATCGCGTCGGCGCTCGCCGCGCTCCATGTCGCCGGCATCGTGCACGGCGACGTCAAGCCGGCGAACATCCTGCTCGCCGACGGCGGTGCACGACTGACCGACTTCGGCGTGGCGCGGTTCAGCGCCGACACCTCGACCGGACCGGTGTGGGCCACCCCGTCGTACGCCGCCCCCGAGGTCGCCGTCGGCGGCGCTCCGACACCGGCGTCGGACGTGTACTCGCTCGCGATCGTGCTCCACGAGATCGTGACCGGCGTCAGTTGGTCGACCCCGGCTGCGACGCAACCCCTGCCGGCCGGCGACTGGGCCGGCATCCTCGCACCGGCGCTCGCCACCGATCCGGCCGAACGGCCTGATGCGGCCTCCTTCGCACGCTCGCTGGAGCGGCTGACACCGGGAGGGCTCGCTGCCCCACCGACCGTTCCGGTCGCGTCGTCCGCCGCACCGCCGATCATCCCGCCACCGCCCCGGCCGCACGCGTCACCGACACCGACCCCGACTCGTCGCCCGAATCGCGCGCTCGTCGGAGCGGCGTTGCTCGGTGTGCTCGCACTCGTCGTGGGTATCGCCGCGGTCGCGGCTCGGTCGGGCGACGACGTGGTGAGCACACGAGGCCCGACCACGGCGCCGGCGGCGACCTCCGGCGCCGTGACGACATCACCGGGGACGACAGCACCGGTGACCACGGCATCGGCCCCCGCCACGACGATGCCGGCCACCACGCCGGTACCGCCGACGACCGCCGTCGAGACGACGATGCCGCCATCGCCCGTCGACGCCATCGCAGCACAGTTCGTGGCACTGGTCGAGGAGCAGCCGCCGAACGAGCTCAAGCCCAAGGACGCCCGAGACCTGCTGGAACGTCTCGAGCGCGTCGTCCAACGGGCGGACGACGAGCGCGGGGTCGACAAGGAACTCGACGACCTCGCGAAGCGGGTTGCCGACGACCTCTCCGGCGAGGCCCGTGCCCGAGCTCAGGATCTCGTCCTCGCGCTCGCGAACGAACTCGGTGTCGACACCGACGACTTGGAAGAGCGCTTCGACGACGGCGAGGCCGACGAGGACGACGACGATTGATGCGGCACCTGGAGCGACCGACATGCCATGGGTGAGCGACTTCCCGGACGACGAGGCGCCCTGGCGACGCCGGCCGCGTTCTCCGTGAGCATCCCCCTCGACGAATGCAGCCCGGACGAGTCGATCGCACTCGTCACCGACGACGGATGAGTAGGGCGGGTGGGGATCGAACCCACGACCCGGGGATTATGAGTCCCTTGCTCTGACCACTGAGCTACCGCCCCGAAAACGAACAACAGGGTCCCACACGGGGACCCTGTCATCGTGGCTCCGGGGGTGGGGCTCGAACCCACGACCCTCTGATTAACAGTCAGATGCTACTGCCAGCTGAGCTACCCCGGATCGGCGACGGCAGAGCCTATCGCCGCGATCCGCGCCATCACACGCCGATGCAGACTTCTGCTGTAATACCGCACCGTGAAGCAACCCGTGCGGTGTCGGTGATGTCGCATCGTCTCGTCGACCACCGCCCGGTACGCCCGCTGGAACTGCGATCGCGGGATACTCGTCGCCTCGCTCCAGAAGACCTCGGCCGCATCGATGTCGAGATCGGCATGCAGGTAGAGACGGCCCTTCAGACGCTTCTCGTCGATCTCGAACTCCTGCCGCAACCACGCCAGGAAGGCGACCACGAGCACCGGATCGCTGTTGGCGAACACGATGCCGCCCTCGTCGCTCTTGCCTCCCTCACCGGCATAGAGCCCCAGTGCGTAGATGGCTCGGTCGCGAGCCGTGAGCGAACCGACCCAAGTGGCTGCCTCGACCCGGCTCGCCTCGATCTCGGCTTCTCGCTTCAGCCGCATCGGATGCTTCGG
>JBPEWX010000191.1:0-2035 GCA_052032235.1 Ilumatobacter sp.
CGGTCACCCACTGCACCGCCTGTTCGCACTCGTCCTGCGTCAGGCCGAGCTCGTCGAGGTCGAGGAACTGCCACGGCTCGACGTGTTCGAGTCCGAGCCAGCGCTGGCCGCGTCGTGCCCAGGTCGTGCAGAACGCGCAGTCGCCGTCGAACACGAGCAGCGGTCGTCCGGTACTCATGACGTTCCGAACGTGCCGATGACCGGCTGGGCGAGTCGCATGCGCTGTTCGTACCCCGTTTCGTACGGCATGAAGCCGTTCCGGTCGGGGTAGATCATCTGGATCATCGAGAACTCGCCGCCCTGATACCAGGAACGGGCCGTCTCGAAGAACGCGGCGTGGGACGCGACATCGACCGGAGCGAATGCACACCGCAACTCGTTCTCGAGGAGGCCGACCAGTTCGACCTCGAACGGGATCTCGGTGCCGCCACGAACGGCGTCGACGACCAGCCCGATCAATCCCCGACTCGTGACCGGTGTGAGACCGAACACGACGATCTCGGGAAAGCCGAGCAGGGCCGGGAGCCCGATCGTGTAGGCGTAGGCCGGAAGCGGCGGATCGGTGTCGGCGCGTGGCGAGACCGGTTCGAGCGCCCACCCGTCCGTCTCGATCATCCACTCGATCTTCTCGGCGTGCGGGATGTGGAAGTCGGGCAGTTCCATCGACGTCGACCCTAGCGAGACCCGGTCATCGGCCCGAACGGGCGAGCCGTGCGCCGGATAGCGTCCGGCGGTGAGATGTACCGGTTCCTGCTGCGCCCCAAGTGGATCGCATTCCACCTCCTGGTGGTGTTCGGCATCGTGCTCATGATCAACCTCGGCTTCTGGCAGCTCCGACGGCTCGACGAGCGGCAGGAGTTCAACGCGACGGTCGAGGCCCGGTACGACGTGGCCGCCGCACCGCTCGACGAGGTACTCACGCCGACCACCGACCCCGACGACGTCGAGTGGCGGCAGGTCACCGTCTCGGGGACGTACCTGCCGGAGGGGGCGTTCAGCGTCGTCAACCGTTCACAGAACGGGGCCGCCGGCGTGAACGTCGCCGTGCCGATGCGACTCGACGACGGCAGGATCCTCATCGTGAACCGGGGCTTCGTCCCCCTCGTGTCGGGCGAGGCACCGCCGGTCCCGAGCACCGACGTCGACCTGGTCGGGCGGCTGCGCGAGACCGAGGTGCGACGCACGGGTCAGCTGAGCGACCCGGCCGACGGCGTGTTGACCGAGGTACAGCGGATCGATCTCGATCGGCTGGCGGCTCAGGTCGACGGTGACGTCGTCCCGATGTACGTCGACCTGATCGAGTCGTCCCCGCCCGAACCGGAGGGACCGCCGTTCCCGATCGCACCGCCGGAGCTGTCGGAGGGGAACCACCTGTCGTACGCGTTCCAGTGGTTCATCTTCTCGATCGCCGTCGCGGTCGGCTGGGTCCTGGCGGTGCGCCACTCCGTGCGCAGCCGACGTGAGGACCGGCTCGCTCCGGGTCCCGACGCCGACTCGGACGAATCTGCTCCCCCCGAACCCGCCGACCAACCCGCCTGAGTCGCGCCCGGCCGCCGCGCCCACGCAACGACGACAGCGAGACGGCGCGACCACGGTTCTCGGCGGCTCCCGTCCGACATTCCGCACCAACGCCACCGAGAACCTGCCCGACCAACGGAAGCAGGCGCGCCACCAGACCAACCGACGATCTCGGCGGCTCTCGTCCGACATCCCGCACCAACACCACCGAGAACCTGCCGGACCAACGGCGGCACCGAGCCAACGACCCGGCCCGACGATCTCGCCGACGGCGGGGACGGGATGCCGAAGCCCTCAGAGCCGACGACGCATCGACGACAACGACCCGTCGCTGCCACCGTTCTCGGCGGCTCACGTCCGACATCCCGCACCAACGCCACCGAGAACCGAACGACAAAGGTTCTCGGCGGCTCCCGTCCGACATGCCGCACCAACCCCACCGAGAACTTGCCCGGCCAACGGAAGCAGGCGAACCACCAGTCCAACCGCTGATCTCGGCGGCTCCCGTCCGACATCC
>JBPEWX010000192.1:0-1659 GCA_052032235.1 Ilumatobacter sp.
CGTGGCTCGAGACGCTGGCCTCCCGCCTCGCGGCTCGGACTCGGGTGGTCGTCTCGTGCTCGGCGCTGAAGCGCAGCTATCGAGACCTGTTGCGTGAGGCGGGACAGGTGACGTTCGTGTATCTCGACCTGCCGCCCGCCGTCGCCCGACATCGTGCCGGTGACCGGACCGACCACTTCATGGGGCCGGACATGATCGACAGCCAGTTCGACACCCTCGAACCCCCGACGGCCGACGAAACCGACGTGGTCACCGTCGACGCGACGGCCACCCCCGCCGAGATCGTGGCGACCATCGTCGACCGGGTCGGGTGAGCGTCGCCCAGGTCACGGTGAGGCGGTCATGACCTCGTCGATGACCGGCTCGATGACCCGCCGGATCGTGGCGCCGGTCGAGCCGTCGGCCTCGACGACGAAGTAGGCGCCGTAGCCGAGCTCGAGATCGATCCAGGGTTCGGCACCGAACGCGCCCGGGTCGTTCAAGCGGCCGTTGCTGCGATCGACCCACCAGCCCATCGCGTAACCGGGGAGGGCCTCACCGCCCGGCAGGGTGATGGTGCGGTCGGTGTGGAGCTGCTCGATGCCCTCCGGCGAGATGACCTGCTCGTCGCCGCAACGGCCTTCGCGCAGGTGCATCAAGAGGAGCTCCCCGTAGTCGGGTGCCGCGATGTAGGCGCCCGCCTCCATGTTCGGGTTGTCGGTGGGCTCGAGCGTGTTCGGATCGATGTCGTACGGGTAGCCGAGTCCGCGGGTGATCACGAAATGGTTGTTGTACCCGAGGCTGTCGACGCCGCACGGCGTCACGTAGGTCTCGTCGATCAGCTCGGCCCACGTGCGGCCCGACACGTGCTCGGCCAAGGCACCGGCGATCTGCCACTGACCACCGCCGTACGCGAAGCCGCTGTCGGGTGGGACGATCAGATCGTCGTCGTCGGGCGTCTCGAAGATCGTGGCGCCGCAGTCCTCGATGTCGCCGTCGGGGAACCACTGGCACACGTACGGCTCGTAGAAGAGGTCGGGGAACAGGCCGACGAGCCCCGACGTGTTCGAGACGAGCTGGGCCGGCGTGAGATCGGGGTTGCCGGTCCAGCCGGTCTGCTCGGCGATCGGTGCGTTCATGTCGAGCAGGCCCTGGTCGTCGAGGCGCATCAGCACACCGGCGGTGATCATCTTCGACGACGACGCGATGAACGATTGTCGATCGGCGTCGAACGCACCCCAGTACTCCTCGTGGACGACGCCGTCGTCGCGGTCGACGACGATCAGTGCCGCACCGCCCAGCTCGAACTCGTCGACGACGCCCTGCACCATCGGCCCGAGCGCCGAGAAGTCACGGTCCGGCACCGTCGACTCCGTCGTGTCCGCGGTCGTCGCCGGGGCGGCGGTCGTCGTCGGCGCACTGGTCGACGGTGCGCTCGTTCGGGGAGCGACCGACGAGGGCACCGTGGCTCCCGTTGCCGGAACCGCTGTCACCGGGACCGATGTCGACGGTGTCGGTTCGGGATCGTCGCTGCAGGCCGCCATCGCCAGCACGAGCACGCCGCTCACCACCGCTGCCACCGACCGTCTCCCACCCGTCACGACGCACGACCCTAACGTCGGTTGATGTCGGTTGAGGTCAGACCCCAACCGACGAACGCGCTCGGACGCCGCAGTCCTG